>JBGSME010000437.1:0-3988 GCA_041740335.1 Bryobacteraceae bacterium
AATAGATCGCCTTCTGCGAAACGACGTAGACGCGGCCATCGGAGATTGCCGGCGAGGCCGTGATCTGCTCGATCTCGCCCTCGCCGAGCTTCACTTCACTCAGCACTTCCACGCCTTCCCGCGAAGGCTTCAGGATGAAGAAGCGGCCGTTCTCATTGCCAACGTAGAGTTTGCCGTCGGCCAACACCGGCGAGGCCTTCTGTATCGTTCCCAGATTCTTCTTCCATAGTTGCTTCCCCGAATTCACGTCATACGCGAACAGGTTGCTGCCGTTGTCGATGATGTACAGGATCTCGCCGTCCAGCACCGGCGACGAGAAACCAAACTGCAGGCCCGTAGAGGACCACTTCATGTCCGCCGGCTTGATCTCGCCTTTCGAATTGATGTCCACTGCTGCCAGCAGCCCCATCTCATTCGACTCGAGATTCTCTTCCGAGTGGCTCACCACCACCTTGTCCTGATACACGGCCACTCCTGTATTCACACCGCGCTTCGACATGTAGAACTTCCACACCGGTTCGCCCGTATGCGCCTTGATGGCGTGAATGGTACCGTCGCCGCCGCCGGCAATCAGCAGCCGCGTGCCGTTATGATTCACGATGATTGGCGGCGAATAGGTGGTGTCGAACGGGCGCCCGCCCGGCGTGCTTACATACACCGTCTCGCCGGTCTTCTTGTCGAACGCCATGAAGCGGTGCGCCGCGCGGGCCGTTTCTCCCCACGCCGTAGTGACGCCGCTTACGATCACCAGATTCTCTTCGAGAATCGGCGACACTGTGCGGCCCCCATGGGTGGTGACGATGCCGAAATCCTCCACCATCGTCCGTTCCCACAGTTTCTTGCCCTGCGGCGTAACCGCCAACAAGGTGCCGCCCGCGCCAAACACATACACGTTGCCTGTTTCCGGATCCACTGACGGCGATGACCACGCAATCCGATGCGGAGGGACGTCACTGCTGTAGACGTTGTACTTGTACTCCCAAACGATCTTGCCGGTATCGGCATCAAGACACATCAGGCGTTCCTGGAGCGTGGTATCTTCGCCCGCCGTGTTCAGTACATAGACGCGGCCCTGAAAGACAACCGGGGTCGACCGTCCACCGTAGGGAGCTTTCCACGCCAGCCCGTCGCCTTCCGTCGACCATTTGACGGGAAGATTCTTTTCCGCGGAGTGTCCGTCACGAAGCGGGCCGCGATAATCGGGCCAGTCGGCGGCCGATGCACTCGGCGTCAATAGTAGGGCTACGGCGAGAATAGCCGGCAGGCAGAGGGAACGAAGCCGGGGGGTAGTCATCATCGGGGTCCAGACCTTCATCATATTACGTATAGGGTCTGAGAACAGCCGTAAGGGTTACACCTCAGCGAGTCGTCATGTTGCGGTTCGGGCCGCGGTGGCCGCCGAAGCGCCTTCTCCCAGCAAGTCTGCAATCGCCAGGAGATGGGAAGCGCGAGTCTGCCAGGATTCCCTTTGCGCCCATTCCATACGCTTCTGGCGCGCGGCGGGGGTGTCGTTGGCAAGCGCCATTTCGAGGCGTTCACTGAACTCGTTTTGGTTTCGAGCCAGCGTCAGGAGCCCATCCAATCTCTCGGTTTCCGGAAGCGCTCTGGCCAGAACGGGCAATCCGGCGGCGAAGTACTCGAATATCTTGATCGGGCTCGCCGCACGGGTGAGCGGGGTGTCGCGGAACGGCACCAGCCCGAGATCGAATTGCGCCAGGTGGGCCGGCAGTTTCGAGTAAGGGATCTCGCCCAGCAGTTCGACGTTGGGCAGGGTAGCCAGACTGGCTACCCTGCGATTGTCCACGCGGCCGATCAGGCGAAACCGGAACCGTGGATTCCGAAGCGCGGCTGTCCGGATGGCTTCGGCGTCAAACCATTCCTCAATGGCGCCTACGTAGCCGGCCACCGGAGCCGGCCCGGGCGCGGAGCGGTCCGCCGCGGGCGCGAAGTGGTCGAAATCAGCCGCATTGTGAATCACCGACGACTTCTCGGCCAATTCGGGATACTGCCGGAGTGTTCCGGCGGACAGATGGCTGGAGGCAAACACCACGTGATCGGAAGAGGTAAGCAGCCGGGGCTCCGATTGTACAATCGCCGAAGCGGTGGTTTCGAAGCCAGACAGAAGATCATGGCAGTCGTAGACAATCGGCCATCCGAACTGGCTTCGTAGCCGTTCGGCGGCATCGAGCCATGTGGGCAGGCTGACGATCTGTACCACGCGCCGCGCCGATAGCGCTCTCACGATCGCCAGTTGTCCTGCCAGGGTTGCGGACTCGCTTTCGCTCAGCATGCGGTGATGAAAAACCGGCTCACGGGGAAGCCGGACATGAAGCTCGAAGATCGCATCTCCGATTCGGGCCGCCACCGGACCCCGGTCGAAGCGGTGAAGCCGCGGAAACTGCCTCCCGAGATTCGGATTAAGATAGAAACACCGGTGGCCGGCCATCGATAAGGCCCGCGCCAATTGTTGACTGCGCTGGATCCGGGAATGCCAGTCGATCATTGGCAGAAACAGGAAAGTGGTTTCATCCGGCCTTGCCGGATAAAGAAAGCCTCCGGTAGTGAGGGGCTGAACGGGGTTTTCCCAACAGGCCAGAAATTCACGCGGCCGGGCGGCCGGAACCATCGGAAAATAGGCTCCGCGCAGGTAGTAGGGGCGCACGCGCTCCTTCAAGGCCTGCCACGCGGAAAACATTAGCCATTTTCTCCAGAAATAATCATAGCGCGGATCGGCGCTTCTCATTCGAAATTTGGTGGCTACAGGATCTTGAATGTAAGCGGCTCCGACGCCCCTAAATCGCTGATCAGACGAACCGCCACTTCCCCGGGCTGCGCCGTCAGTTCGGGCCGCAGCAGAGCCGTCAACATCGTGGGGCCGGCGAATGCGGTGGGCAGTAACTCTGTGCCGAACTGGATAAAGGTATAGGGCGTTCCGCGCTCGCACTCGGCCGCGATGGCGTACTGCCCGTTCGGCTGCACCTGGAACGGTTCTCCGGCCTTCGCCCAGGGCGGATGCAGCTTCGTCAAATGGGGCGCCCATGGCGTCGATTCGTGAGCCAGCGCTCCGCCGGCTACAAACTCCCGCACCAGCATCGGCGCCTCCTCGTGCACGGAGCGCACGCCCGGCCGCAGCTTATGCTCTTTCCACTCCACCTTCCATTTCGATTCGAATTCCGCCCGGTTCGCCTTGAAAATCCGCAATGACTCCGCCGGATCCAATTTCTTGAAGGAACCGTTGCCGAAGTGATGCAGGAAACAGTCCTCGGCCGTCGCGATGCGGTAACCGGCCCGCCGCACTCGAAGGCAAAAGTCGTCGTCCTCGAACATCCCCACCGAATACCGTTGGTCCAGTTCGCCCACCTCGTCCCAGACTTTTCGCGGTACCAGCCCGCAAAGCAGCGGCACGCATTCGAGATCCATTGTTTGTCCCCAACGGCTCTCCCCGAGATTGAGCGCGAACTCCTCCATCCCGGCGAGATCGCGGTAGCTGTAGTCGATCTTGGTCTCGTTGCCCGAAAAGTTCGTCACAGGGGCGCTCATGCCCATCGGCTGGCCGCCCTTCGCCACCGGTGCGTGGAAAGGCGCCATCAATCGTCCGATCCACCCCGGCGTCACGATCGTGTCCGGATTCAGGATCAACAGCCACTCCCCGTTCGCCTGCCGGGCCGCGTAGTTGTTCCCCCCGGCAAAACCCAGATTCTCCTTCATGGCGAAAACACGAATCCGTGGATCGGCTGCCGCACGCTGCCGCAGCACGCGCGCAGACTGATCGCTCGAATTGTTGTCGACAAACACCACTTCATAGTTCGGATATGAGGTGTTCCGTTTGATCGAATCGAGAAACGGATCGAGAAACTCTTCGCTGTTGTAGGTCACCACGAGAATCGACACCAACGGGGCCGCGGTCCGGATTCCCTCGATCACCCGGCCGGTACGTTCGGCCCAGGTGTGCTTTTTTGCGAATTCCAGGCGCCGGTCGCTGAGTTCC
>JBGSME010000438.1:0-1805 GCA_041740335.1 Bryobacteraceae bacterium
GCCGGGGCCGAGTTGGAACTGGAAACCGAAAATCGTTTTTATACATTGATTTATTGCGGTTGCGAGCGAGCCTGGCTTTCCGGACACCCACAGTTTTGCCCGGCGCCGGTGCTCGTGAAGATCCATGGAAGCACCTGGGGAGGGTCCATGATCCGGACTGGCTTTATCGGACGAGGGATGCATCTGGAGTTCGATCATCCGCAGTTCCGGACGATCTTGACTTCGCGCATTGTCGAGATCAAGGAAGTCCGGACGTAGTAGAACGGCTTCGCCAAAAGGCATGATACCGCGGCCCCAAATCTGCCACGATAGTATGCGATGCTTGGATCGCACGAAATCCTCGGCTTCTTTGTCGTAACGGTTCTTACGGCCAAATACCTCTTGCAGCAGATAGTCCGCCGGGCCGCGCCGCGCATGGCGCAGAACGCCTCCATCGCCGTGGGGACCTTGCTGGTGGCGACGGCCTTGATCGCATGGAGCGGGTGGCTGAAGTTCGGCCCGATGCCGCCGCGGCTGATGATTCTGGTCTTCTCCGTATCGGCGTTTACCATTTGGCTATCGTGTTTCACACAATTCGGCGAAGCGCTGGCCAAGGTACCGCCGCTGCACTGGCTGATTGGGATGCAGGTGTTTCGCGTCCCGGTGGAGATATTTCTTCATTGGGGCTGGCGCGAGGGGTTCGTTCCGAAGCAGATGACCTGGGAAAGCTGCAACTGGGACATCCTCACCGGCGTTACAGCAATACCGGTGGCGTGGCTGGCCGTGAGAGGCACGTTCGGCCGGGGCGGCGTATTGGTTTGGAACGCCCTTGGCCTGGCGTTGCTGCTCAACATACTCACCGTGGCAATCCTGTCGATGCCCACCCCACTCCGCGTTTTCACGAATGAGCCGGTGAACATCTTCGTGACGGGGCCTCCCTATGTCTGGCTGCCGGCGTTTCTGGTGCAATTTGCCCTATTGGGGCATTTGCTCGTGTTCCGCCGGCTGTGGCGGACCTAAAACCCTACGAATTGGACTTCTTCCTCAAGCAACAGATCGAACCGATCGCGCACCCGCTGTTTCAGCTCTTCAATCAGTCCCCGCGCATCGGCGGCGCGTGCGATGGCGCCCGGAGGCGCATCGTTGTACAGCAGATTCGCGTGGTAGCCGGCCACCTGGATGTCGCCCCGCCGCAATCCCTTCGCGCCCGACTGCTCCAGAAACCATGCCGAAGGCACCTTCCCTTCAATCACAACCTTCGGCGGAACCACGCGCGCCACAGGCTCCGGAAGGCGTGCGAGGATACAGTTCTTAAAGATACTCCCGGCGCAGCGCAACGTCGGGGGGAACTTGGAGTCCCGAATCGCGGCAATCCCGGCGGCGCGGTCCGCGATGGCTTCCAGGTCTCCTTCAGGCACATGCAAATGGGCATCGAGAATAATCCACTCTTTGTGGCGTTTGAAAATACTCTCGCGATAATCGAACGAGCACTGGGCGTTGTCGAAGATGCGGACGTGGCCATCGTCGAGGAACCGGACGCGGGTGACGAACTCCATCAGCGAGTGGCCGTATGCGCCGGCGTTGCCATAAATGGCGCCGCCCACCCAGCCGGGAATGCGATTGAGGCTATGGAGTCCGTCGAGGCGGTGTGCGATTGAAAAATCGACAAGGGCCTGCAGATCGGCGCCGGCCTCCACGGCGATCTCGCCGTCTTCAAGCGCGATCCGTGAGGCCCGATACCGCAGTACGACGCCGTCGTAGCCGCTGTCGGATGCGATGAGGTTCGATCCGCCGCCGAGCGTGATCCAGGGCAACCCGCAACTGCG
>JBGSME010000439.1:0-5146 GCA_041740335.1 Bryobacteraceae bacterium
CCGCTGTTTCTGGTCGCCGGCGCCCCAACGCAGCAGCGCGTTGATTACCAGCGTGTTCTGCACATCCACGATCACCGCCGCCGCCGGATCCACGGCCGCGAGTTCCTCGATCGCCAGCACCGCCTGAAAAAACGTTCCGCCCTGCCCGCCGTACTCTTCCGGAATCTCAATGCCCATAAGCCCGAGATCGAACATCTGCTTCCATAGTTCGGGCCGGAATCGCGATTGTTCGTCCATCTCGCGGACGTGCGGGGCGATTTGTTCCTTTGCGAAGCGCGCGACCGTGGCGCGGAACATTTCTTCTTCTTCGCTAAGCCGTGTCAGCGGCCGGTGATCCATGGCTAGAAGTTTAGCGCGGCTCGACTCGCGCGAACCTGCCATCCACGACAAAGTTCCTCCCGCGTGTAGTTGAAACGCCATCCCCAGAGGTCTTTATCTGCAGACGCCGCGATTGAGGAATGAGCTTCGCGGCGAACGATTTCTTTTTTTCCAAAACAGAGCGGACTCTATGGATCGGATGGATAACTCCGGGACCTCGCCGTCCCTTGTCTACGCGGCGCCGCTGGTGTGCGTGTTGCTCTATTGGCGGTGTCTCGACGGCTGGTTTCAACTCGACGATTTCGCCTGGCTCGGGCTGCGCGATCTCATTGGCGTCAACCTTACCTGGGCCGAGGCGCTCTTCTCTCCGATGGCGCAGGGGACGATCCGCCCGGTCAGCGAGCGGCTCTTCTTTATTGTCTTCCGTACCTTGTTTGACCTCAACGCTTTTCCCTATCACTTACTCCCATTCGTAACTTTAATCGCAAACCTATTCATGCTCGGCGCCGTCGTCCGGCGGCTCGATCCGCGCGGTACGGCCTGGTTGTGGGCTACCCTGCTCTGGGGCTCGCAGAGCGCGATTGCATGGCCCATGGCGTGGGCCGCCGCTTACAACCAGCTCTTGTGCGCGTTCATCTTTCTGGCCGCGATCCTGCTGCTCGATCGCGCCGGACGCACAGGGCGGCGCCGCGACGAAGCCCTGCACTGGCTGGTTTTCCTGCTTGGCTTCGGCGTCCTTGAAATCAACGCCGTGTATCCGGCGATCGCAATCGCCTACTGCGCCGTTCACCAAACGCCGTTCCCCGCCGCGTGCGTCCGGCGGCTATGGTTGATGCTGCTGGTGAGCGCGGCTTATACGGCGGCGCATACCCACTACGCGCCGAAGCCGGACGCCGGCCCTTATGCGCTGGCCTTGGATGGCCGCGTTCTCAAGACACTCGGCCTCTATCTGCACTGCTCGATATGGCCGGCCTGCTCGGAGGCCGAAGGCGGCATGCGGGTTACCTGGGCGAGCGGACTTACCGCGGCGCTCGCCCTTCTGCTCATCGCCGGCCTCGCCCGGCACCTGTGGACCAGACATCCATGGAAAAGCCCAGTGGTGTTCGGCTTACTGTGGCTCGTCTTCGCGATCGCGCCCTATCTATTGCTGCCCGCCAAAATCTCGCTCTATTACCTGACTGTGCCCGCCATCGGAGTCTCCATTGCGCTCGCACTGCTCATCGGGCCGGCCCTCGAATGTCCCGCGGCCGCGTGCCGTCTGAAAGCTTCGCTGCTTGTCGTTGCGATCCTTCCGCTCGCATGGCTGAACGCGTTGCGGCTTTCGGCGGAATACACCGCGCCCGCCAAACGCGCGGAGACGCTCGTCGAGTCCGTAGAAGAAGTGATGGCCGCGCATCCCGGTAAGTTGATCCTTCTCGAAGGCGTTGACGATAGTACTTTTTGGGATATCGTCTATCATCACCCGTTCCGCCTTGTTGGTTCCGCGCACGTTCTGCTTACTCCCGGTTCCGAAGCAAAGTTACGTCCGGCGCCGCCCGCGATTCATGAATATGAAGACTACATACTTTCTCCGGCTCCGGCGCTGCACAGCCTCAATAGTGGCGAAGCCGTTGTCTATCGAATCGAAGGAGAACGCCTGCGCAACGTCACTGCAGCCTTTCGCGGCCGATTGACGATGGATCCGCGGGCGCTCGTTCTTCCGCGCCGCGTGGTGGTGGCCGAACCATGGTTTGCGCATCTTCTCGATGAATCCTGGTATCCCGCCGAGGGTGGCTTCCGCTGGATGCCCCGAAGGGCCAAAGCACGCCTTCGCGGACCCGGCGCCGAGGGCGGAATCCTTGTCGTAACCGGATTCTGCGTCCCTGCCCAGTTGGAGCGCGGCTCGATCTCGGTGACCGCTTCGGTGGACGGCGCGGCACTGGGCGTCGTGGACGTTCTCTCTTGCGGCGGGGCAGCGCAGCAACTCAGGTGGCGCCTGCCGCACTGCCTTGCCGGAAGGGCCGGCATCCAGGTTCAATTGGAAGTGAACCGGACGGATCGATACTCCGGCGACACCCGCGACCTTGGTTTCGCCGTGCAAGCCCTCGAAATCGGAGGCCAATAACAATCCCCCGGATACCGCTCCGAGGCGGCTTCCGGGGGGATTGTAACGTCGTTGGTTACTCAGAGATCCTTACTGGACCATCGCCTGCACGCGGGCGCTGGTTTCGGCGTAACTTACCGGAGCGGCGGGGCTCACGGTGAGATCGAAGGTCTCGATCTGGCCTCCGTCGCGGCTCGTGCACACCATCTGCTCGACATTCTTCAGATGAAGAGTCACGCGCAGCCCGTTGTCGGTATCCTGTTCGCCGCTGGCGAAAGTGTTGGCCGGTCCGCGCACGAAGAACTGCACCAGATGGGTGACGTCAAGCTCTCTCAACTCCGCGGCCACTTCCGGCCCGGCGGACTTGTCAATGATCTTGCAGAAACCGGGCTGGCGGGTCACATTCACTGTAGGCAGGTTGGTGTCGGGATTGAGAATCACTTCGCCGGCCTTCTGATCGGTGCGCACCGCGAGCACCGGAATGTCGCCTTCCTTCTGCAGGATCAACCCGAAAACGACCGTGTCTTTGCCGCGGCCCCCGTCGAAGAAGTCCGAGCCGTCGCCAGGAGACCAAATGAAGACGTCGTCTCCGTTCCCGCCGAAAGCGCGATCGCGGTTTTGCGGGTTGAAGTGCTCCGGGCCGCCGATAAGAACGTCATCGCCGCTTCCACCCAACATGATATCCACGCCGAGTTCACCGATTAGAACGTCATCGCCATCGGTTCCCTCGAGGATATCGCCGAACTGCATCGTCTGGTCGATTCCGTTGCCTGACAGCGGTTTCTCTTGCGGCTGCACCACGGCGTTCGCCGCCGAATTCCGGTCGCTGCCGATCTTCACTTCCTGGATCCCGATCCCTTGCGCCAGCATCGGGACTGCCGACACTGCGGCGGACAGGGTCAACAGGGTCATCATCTTTCGCATCTTCTTCACTCCTTGGCTCTGAACTTGAGTTTCGCTTTCGCGTCGTCAGATACGAATTTACGCGGGTTCTTCGCTACAGTCGTTCGCAAGATGTAAAAGTAAGGTAAACAAGTTCTATGGGCCATCACCATTTTTCACGGCGGGAATTGCTGGAGCGCATTCCGCTTCTAAGCTCCGGCAGCCTGCTGATACCGCTATTTGGCCAGAAGCCGGACACCAGCGCTCCGGCGATTATCCGCGGCAGCATCACCGGAGCGGACGGGGTCGGAGTGGCAGCCAAGATGCGAGTTGTCGAAACCGGCACTGGACGCGCCTACTTTCCCGCGAAGGCAATCAGGACCATGCCGGACCGGCCCGATCATCCCGATGTGAAGCGCTACTTCTACGCAAAGGGCCGATACGAAATCGCCGTGCCGCCGGGGCGCTACCGGATCGAAGTGGTGCGCGGGATCGCCCATGCGGAGACGGTGGGCTTCACCGAAGTGGGCTCTGGCATCACGCACGTGGAGAACCTGCAAATCGCGCCTCTTGATGGTTGGAGCGGCGAGGGCTGGTTTTCCGGCAACACGCACACGCATTATCATCTCCAGATCGATGAAGATCCCGATGACCGTCTGCGTACGGTGCCGCCGGCCGAAGCCCTCGACGTGAGCGTGATCAGTTATCTGATTCGCAACGATTCGCCGTACATCACCAATCGCTACAAGGTCGGCCGGCTGCCGCAGTTCTCTCGCGACGGCACCCTGATGGACATGGGCGAAGAGGCGCGCAACAACCATACTTTTGAAGGGTTCGGCTATGGACATGTTCTGTTCCTGAACATTCCCCGGCCGATTGAGCCCGTCTCTACCGGATTGCTTTCCGCCGCCGGCAAGGTTCCGGACTTTCCCACTTTGACCATGCTGTGCGAGCAGGCGCGCGGAATGGGCGGAACCACGATATGGTGCCACAACGGATCGGGCGTGGAGGTGCCGGTGGCAGCGGCCCTCGGCCAGGTGGACGCCTACAATGTCGCCGACGGGCTGGATGCCGACTACACGCGCTACTACGGGCTGCTCAATTGCGGAATGCGCATTCCTGTTTCCTCAGGTACCGATTGGTGGATTTACGACCACAACCGCGTGTATGTACAAACCGAGGGCGCGTTCACGTATGACTCCTGGATCGCCGGATTGCGCGCCGGGCGCACGTTTGTGACAAACGGTCCGCTGGTGGAGTTCACCGTGAACGGCAATGGGCCGGGTTCAACGGTGACGGGCGATGGGCGGCTTGCGGTGAGAGCGAAGGCCGTTTCCCGAGTTCCGTTTGACCGTGTGGAACTGATTCATGACGGCGAGGTGATCGCCGAGCAGAGCGCGCAAGGGGGCCGGCTGGCGTTACTGGAAAGAGAAATGATGACGCAGCGGGGCGGGTGGTTGGCGGCGCGGGTATATTCTGGGGCGAAGAGCCATGGCGGGGCGAGCGTGTTTGCGCACACGAGTCCGATTTACTGCCGGATTGCGGGCACGGCGCATCGGCGTGCGGCGGCGGCGGGGGCGTTCGTCGACGAGATCGAGGATTCAATGCGGCTGATCCGGAAGAGTTTTCGATTTGCGAGCGATGCGGATCGGGCGGTGGCGCTCGGGCGATTCGAAACCGGGCGGAACGCGTTTCTCAAGATCGCGGCGGTGGCGGAATGATGGCGAGATCCATCGTCCTTCTCCTCTCCGCCGGCGCTGTTCTCGCCGCTGCTCCGCCCGCCATCGAAAAGCGCGGCAGTGCGGCGTGGCCCAACGCCAACCACTACCGCTTCCGGCACTCTGGCTCCGCCGCCAAGGCCGC
>JBGSME010000440.1:0-5858 GCA_041740335.1 Bryobacteraceae bacterium
ACGCGGAATCCTGGCGCGACGTTTGGGCCGAAGTCCGCAGCCCCGGTGCGATCCTTTTTTCGATGCTGCTGTTCTTCCAGTTCGGCAGCGAGTGGACGGTTGCGGCGTGGCTCCCGATCTATCTGTTCCAGACCATCGGCGCCAGTCCGGAAAGCGCGCTGCTGATGCTGGCGGCGTTCTGGTTCTTTTTGTTCGCCGGCCGTGTCGTGGCGCAGGTGCTCATGCCGCATATCGGACACGGCACCATTCTATTGGGCAGCGCAGCGGGCGCCCTTTTCGGGTGCCTGATCCTATGGGCTACAAACAACCGCCTGGGCGCATGGACCGGGTTGACCCTGATGGGTTTCGGCTTCTCAACCATCTACCCGCTTGTGGTCGAAAAGATCGGACATCGCTTCCCCGACTACCACCCCGGCTTCTTCAACGGCTTACTATCGATCGGCGTGGCGGCCGGATTGCTTGCGCCATGGGGACTTGGATTCCTGGCCGATGCCTGGGGCATTCGCAGTGTTATTCTTTTCCCTTTCATTGGAACCATTATGGTGTTTGTTCTTATCCTTCTCATCTGGTTGGAAACGCACCTCACCGCGTCGAAGCCTCCGAACTAGAGCGGTTGGCGGCTGATCACCTATCCCGTGGAAAGTGGTACACTCGCGGGCAAGGGTGCTCTTTTTTGATGGTTGGGGTACTGCCAAAACATGGAGTTGTTTTCAAATGGCGTACCTATCGATTCGGGTTATTTTGCCCGTTTGGGCGATCTTGATTTTTTTCGTGCCTGCCTCTGCGCAGACGAGCCGCGGCGCGATTACCGGTGTTGTTCGCGACCAGCAATCGGTCGTGATTGCGGGTGCTCCGGTGGAGCTTGCCAATGCGGCGACCAACGTTGCCAGGTCCACCTTGACGAACGAGTTGGGCTTCTTCCGGTTTGACGCGGTTGATCTGGGCGAGTACTCCGTTACCGTTCGCCAACCCGGCTTCCAGACGTTGGCGAAGCGGTCGATTCCAGTACTCGCCAATCAGACCGTTACACTCGATTTTCCGCTCGAGGTGGGGGAAACCTCAACCACGATCGAAGTTGTCGCCGAGACCGAGGCCGAACTGCAATACGAATCGCCGGTGCGCGGGGGCAACTATCAGGCTGCGGCGATCCGGGAACTTCCGCTTCCGGCGCGCAATCCGGTTTCGCTCTCGCTGACCGTTCCCGGGGTAAGTACGACGCGTTTCAGCTTCGGATCAGGCGGCCTCTCCGGGCGCATCGCCGTGAATGGTTCCCGTGGACGGTCCAACAATTTTCTCCTGGACGGCACGGAAAACAATGATATCTCGGTTGCCGGCCAAGCCTTTCAGGTGAAGAATCCCGATGCCATCGCGGAGGTGTCGGTGCAGACCTCGAACTTCGATGCTGAGTTCGGGCGCGCCGGCGGCGCGGTGGTCAACGTGATCACCAAGTCCGGCACCAACGAGTTTCACGGAACGGCCAATTTCTTTCTCGACGTTACCAACGACGACGCCATTACAAGCACCCAGTCGTTGTCGCCCGAAATCCGGGACCGTGGCAAACCGCCGCAAGGGACGGATCAGTTTTACGGTGGAACGCTCGGCGGACCGATTCTGCGTGACCGGTCATTCTTCTTCTTCGGTTATCAAAAAGAGCGGCAGTTTTCCACCTCCACCAACACCGTGCGCACGCTCTCGGCAGCCGGACGCCAAACGCTGGACCAAGTATTTCCTCTTGGAAGTAATCCACGCGCGGACCTCTACCGCCAGATCCAAGGCGATCTTTTGGCCACCGGGCAGTTCTTTGTGGAACAACTCGGCGAAGGGCGGCCGGGGCTGGAGTTCGGCTCCGCCATTTCGCCGTTCGCGCAAACCCTGGATGACGATCAATACATCGTTCGCATCGATCATCGCGTCTCCGATCGGGACCTGGTATACGGCCGTTACATGATCAGCAGCCGGTCCAGCCCGAGTCAGGTTGGGGCGCCGTTTTTCCCTGGCTTTGCCGTCTCGCAGAAAGAGCGCTTCCAGAACGCCGGCCTCACCTACACGCGTATCTTTTCGCCCGCGTGGACAAACGAGCTGCGCCTTCCTTATAACCGAATTACTCTCGACGTACCGAACGACGCTACACATCCTTTGGCCAGCACGGTGCCGCGGATCACGGTGGCTGGCAATCCGACATCGTGGGGTGTTGCCACCAACTTTCCGCAGGGCCGGATCGCCAACAACTATGTCCTGCAGGACACCGTGAGCCACGTTCGGGGCGCGCATACGTTTCGATTTGGGCTTGACCTGTTAGTGCAGCGGTCCCGCCAGTTCGCGCCCGCCGCATTTCGCGGGCTGATCAACTACAACGCCGCCACCAACTACTCCGGGTTCGCCAACTTCCTGGACGATTTCGGCGGCGCGACCGGGATCGCCCAGCGCGACTTCGGCAGCGCGCTCTACTACCCTGAACTCACGCGGCATCAATATTTCATTCAGGATCGCTGGCGCGCCATGCCGTCGCTGACGTTGACTCTCGGGCTCCGCTACGAGAATCACGGCACCCCGGCGAACAGTGTGAACAAGGCGTCGTTCTCCGGGCTGTTCAACGTCGATCCGGTGAACTTCACGGGGCCGTTCAGCGAGTTCACCAAAGTGGGCGCCGACAACAATAATTGGGCTCCCACGTTTGGCGTCGCCTACTCGCCGGCGGCCCATGACGGACTGTTGGGGAGGATCCTGGGTGATCGCAAGACCGTGATCCGGTCCGGCTACCAGATCGGCTACGACACGTTTTTCAATAACATCGCCTCCAACGCGCAGGCGTCGAGCCCGAACCTTCTCGCCACCCAGGCGGTGTCTCCGATTTCGGCGCAGAACCCGCGCGGTCTGCCTAACTTTTCTGCGTTGCTGCCGCAAAGCGCGCGGTCTCCCCAAGCCACCGATACCCAGACTCTTACTACGTCTGACCTGCGGAATCCGTATTTTCAGAAATGGTCCTTTGGCGCGCAGCGTGAACTACCCGGCCAGTTTCTGCTCGACCTATCGTATGTCGGCACGTCCGGTACGCGGCTGTTCATCAATGAGGACTCCAATCCGCTGGTGCCTTCGTCCATGAGAATTACCCCGGTGACCGTTCCTCCCATTCCCGCCTCCCGCCTCACCGGACGGTTCGATAATCTCCAGGGTGCGCGTACCACGCGAACCAACGGCGGCCATTCGAGCTACCACGCTTTTCAACTGGGCGCGAACCGCCGGTTCTTCCAGGGATTCCAGGTGCGGCTTGGTTACACCTGGAGCAAGCTGCTGGATAACGCCAGTGAGGTTTTCGCGCCCGCGGGCATCAATTCCACTTCCGTATCCGCCGTGCCCGCCGTGTTTGGGGGACAGGCCACCGAGCGCGCATTCTCGGTCTTCGACCGAACCCATCGCCTCACCGTCGCCTATACCTATGATCTGCCGTGGATGAAAAACCAGGACGGCCTGGCGGGCCGGATCACCGGCGGCTGGTCGGTTTCCGGCATTACGACGTTCGAGTCCGGCGTGCCGTTCAATGTCGCCAACGGGCTGAACGCCGATGGCATCGGCGGCACCGGTGACCGGCCCATGTACAATCCATCGGGCGATCGCAATGTCCGCGCGGCACCCAGAGCGAGCAGCCCGACCGGTTATGTCAATCCGGATGCGGGCAACGCGCCCATCGATCCTGCCCGCGCCGAGTTCATCGGGCTACCGGCGCAATCGGGTCCTGATCCGGCTCCGACCGGCAATCTCGGCCGCCACGTGCGCCGTACTCCTGGTATCAACAATTGGGATTTCACGCTCACCAAATCGATCAGACTCGCCGAGCGGCTGCATTTCCAGTTCCGCACCGAGTTTTTCAATTTCTTCAACCACCCGCAGCACGGTACGCCGAGTGTGAGCCCGTTCTCGCCCGGCGAAGGTACGTTCCCGGCGAGCGTAAATACATCCGGGGCGGGGCAGTTCCTGAACTTCACGTTGGCCGACGGCGGGGGCAGGGCAGTGCGGTATCAGGTGAAATTGATGTTCTGAGCTACCAGCGCACGGGCTGTCCCGGCGTCAGTTCCCAAACTTCCACGCCGGATCCGCTCAGCTTTTCCGTGAGATGCTCCGGCCGTCCCGTGAGCGGCGGGAACGTGCCCCAGTGCATGGGAATCACTTTTTTCGTCTTCAGCAGCCGCGCCGCCATCGCCGCCTGTTCGGGATCCATCGTGAACAAATCTCCGATCGGGAGAAAGCATAGCTCCGGCTTGTACAACTCGTGGATCAACGCCATGTCGGAGAATACCGCTGTGTCGCCGGCGTAATAAGCGCGGCGCCCGTCTGGAAAGTGCAGCACGAATCCGGCGGGCTCGCCGCCGTAGATCACGGTCCCGTTCTCGTCCTCGATTCCGGAACTATGCAGCGCGTGCGTCATTGTGACCTTTAACGGGCCGGCCATTTGGGAACCGCCCTTGTTCATCGGGGCGATCTTTTCCACGCCGCGCGATCCTACGTATTTGCAGACTTCGTATATGCTCACCACCGGCGCGTTGAACTTTTTTGCCAGGGAAACCACGCCCGCCACATGGTCAAAATGGCCGTGCGAGACCAGGATCGCATCCACCCGATCGATCGTGTGTCCTTCGGGATACTTCGGATTGCCCTCGATCCACGGATCAAGAATGTATACCTCGCCGCTTTCGAGCCTCAACTGAAACGTGGAATGTCCAAGCCAAGTGATTTCGGTCATCGGTGCAATGATAGCAACCCCCGTCTGGCGCTAGAATAGAAGGTCCGCTATGACCTTCATCCCTCCCGATCAACAACAGCCCCTCGTCGAACGGCTCACCAGCGCATGCGGTGGAGCCTATACGCCCGCGCAGCGCCGGCGCTACTTCCTCACCGGACCGCAATGGGCCGCCGCCTACGAAGGGCACGCGCTCTTCCACTCCCCCACCCGTGACCCGATCGGCTTTGAACGGGTGATCGAGGAGTACGAGAAAATCGGCATCGGCTACTGGACCACGCACGACACCGACGTGATTCCCACCGATGCGCTGGGTACGGCGCGTCAGGATGAGATCGTTGGTGCGATCAGCGCGTCGCTGGCCAAGCATGGCCTGGCATGCTCGATGGTTACCACGGAGACGTTCCATCATGCGGTTTGGGCCGCGTCACCGGCCGCGGAGGCTCCGGAGGTGCGCGAGTACGCCAAATGGCGTCTGGGCAACACCGTGAAGATCGGCCACGACCTCGGCGCGAGCTACGCTGTTTACTGGCCCGGTTCGCTCGGCTATTTCGTGCAAGGTGCGATCGACGAGACGCAGACGCTGCAATGGTACGCCGACGGATTGAACGCGGCTTGCGAGGCCGACATTGCGATCGCGAAGGAAAAAGGCCGCCCGACGCTCAAGCACTGCATGGAAGCAAAGCCGTTTGAGCCGCAAGCGGAGATTCTGCTTCCGACCAGCGACGCCATGCTGGCGTTTATTTTTTCGGGACTCCTGAAGTATCCCGACATGGTGGGCCTAAACCCGGAGTATCTTCACGAGTTGATGTGGGGAGGAGCGCCGCGCGCCGCACTCGCCCGCGCCTTGATGTGCAAGAAGCTGTTCCATTTCGATATCAACGATGGCTACCGTCTGAAGCATGATGTCGATATCGCCGTGGCGCTGGTGAACCCGCTTGACTGGCTGAATGTGCTGGTGCTGCTGCGATCGCATGGCTACAACGGTCCGTTTAACCTTGACTACAAGCCGCCTCGCACCACATCCACGCACGGCGTCTTCCATGTGAGTTTTCCAACCGCGGTTGACCGGTTCATCACGTTGTGGGAAATGGCCGGCGACGTCGCCGCCGATCCGGTGATC
>JBGSME010000441.1:0-3242 GCA_041740335.1 Bryobacteraceae bacterium
TATCCGCCGGCGGAGGTGGCGGCCTGATGGCGAAGCGGTTGAAGTTCCTGCTCGAGATTGGCACCGAGGAGATTCCGGATTGGATGATCCCGCCCGCGCTCGAACATCTCTCAAAGGCGTTCGCCGCGCTGCTCGAAAAGAACAAGCTGCCCGGCAAAGTGGCTTGGGTGGATGCCACCCCGCGCCGCCTGGTGCTGGTTGCTGAAAAGCTCGATGCCCGCCAGTCCGACAGCGTAGACGTGATTACAGGTCCGCCCAAGTCCGCCGGCGAGGGCGCCGCGCAAGGCTTCGCGCGGAAGAACGGCGTCACCGTGGAGCAGCTCGAAACGCTGGCCACGCCGAAGGGAGAATACTTCGCCATCCGGAAGCAGATCGCCGGCCGCGACACCAGTTATATTCTCGCCTCCGAGGTTCCCGCGCTGATTCAAAGCATCCCATGGCCAAAGACCATGTTCTGGACCAAGAAGGGCGGTCCGCGATTCATCCGCCCCATTCGTTGGATTGTCGCGCTGCTCGGCGCCGACGTGGTCCACTTCGAAGTCGCCGGCGTCGAGAGCGGCGAGATCTCGCAAGGGCATCGCATCTTCGGGCGCAAGAAAGTGAAAGTTTCCGTTTCCGGCTACGAGGCGCAGATGGCCCGCAACGGCGTCACCGTCCGCGCCGCCGATCGCCGCAAGGCGATCGAGAGCGGCATCGAAAACTTACTCGCCGGTAGAGGGCTTACGGTGATGCCCGACGCGGCGCTGCTCGAAACGCTGGTGTTCCTCACCGAATCGCCGGCGCCGATCCTGGGTAACTTTGACCGGTCTTACCTCGGCCTGCCCGCCGAAGTGCTGGTGACGGTGATGCGCCACCACCAGAAGTACTTCTCGGTGAATGCGGCCGACGGTACACTCGCCCCGCACTTCATCGCCGTGATGAACGCGCCCGCCGATCCGGATAACCTCGTGGTTAGCGGCAACGAACGCGTGCTCCGCGCCCGCTTCAACGATGCGCGCTTCTTCTGGGAGGTGGATCAGAACCGCAAGCTCGCCGATCGCGTGGATGATCTGAAGTCGGTGACCTTCCACCGCGACATCGGGTCCTACTTCGCCAAGGGCGAACGCGTCGTCGAGTTGGCCCGCGCGCTCGGCGGCAGCCAACACGCGCAGCGAGCCGCATTGCTTTGTAAGTGCGACCTTACTACCGACATGGTGAAGGAGTTCACCGATCTGCAAGGCGTCGTCGGCGGGCTCTATGCTCGCGCGCAAGGCGAGCCCGAAGCGGTGGCCGTTGCCATCTATGAACACTACAAGCCGCTGAGCATGGAAGATTCGATTCCCGCCTCGGCCGGCGGGCGGGTGGTTGCGCTTGCCGACAAGCTCGATACGCTGCGGTCCTGTCTTGGCGTCGGGATGATGCCCAGCGGGTCAAAGGATCCGTTCGCGCTACGGCGCGCCGCGCAAGGCGTTGTCAAGATACTCGTCGAAGGCGGCATGGATACGCCGTTCTCGGCGCTCTCGGGCGGCAGTGCGCCGCTCGACGAATTCCTGCTCGATCGCGTACGCTACTATTTCCGCGAGATTCGCGGCTTCCGGTACGACGAAGTAAACGCCGTCCTCGCGGCCGGAATAACGATTCTGCCCGATGTTCTCGCGCGGCTTGATGCGATTCGCGCAGTGCGGCCCACACCGGACTTCGAGCCGCTCGCGGCTGGCTTTAAGCGCATTCGCAATATCTTGGAGCAGGCGGGTACCACCTCGGGAGACGTCATCAACGATCTACTCGAAGAAGGTCCAGAGAAGGATCTATATCTCGCGATGCGTATGGTTCAAACTGCGGACTTCGGAGACTATGAGCTACGCCTTCGAAAGATCGCGGGGCTGCGGGGCACTATCGACCGTTTCTTCGACAAAGTTCTTGTAAACGCTCCCGAGCCCAACATACGGGCCAACCGGCTGGCGTTATTGGATACACTGCGGCGCGGCTTTTCGCGCATCGCGGATTTTTCGGAAATTGTAACTGGGTAAGGAGATTATTGAGCGATCATGAGTAAATACGTCTACGCGTTCGGCGGCGGATCGGCCGATGGCGACGGAACGATGAAAGATATCCTCGGCGGCAAAGGCTCCGGCCTTGCCGAGATGTCGCGCGCCGGAGTTCCGGTGCCTCCGGGCTTTACCGTCTCCACGCAAGTCTGCAACATCTATTTCGAGAACAACCAGACTGTTCCTCAAGCGATCGACGACGAGATGTGGACCGCGTTGAACAAGCTGGAAAACCGCATGGGACAGCGTTTGGGGGATACCGACAATCCGCTGCTGCTGAGCGTCCGCTCCGGCGCCAAGTTCTCCATGCCCGGCATGATGAACACCATTCTCAATCTCGGCATGAATGACGACACCGTGCAAGCGCTCGCCAAAAAGACCGGGAACTCGCGCTTCGCCTATGATTGCTATCGCCGCTTCATCCAGATGTTCGGCGAAGTGGCGCTCAACGTCGATATGGAACACTTCGACCATATCTTCGATTCGCGCAAGCATAAGGTGAAGGCCAAGCTCGACACCCAACTCGACGCCGGCGACTTGCAGGCCATCATCAAAGACTATCTCGCGCTGGTGAAGAAACAACTCAAGCGCGAATTCCCTCAGAATACACGGGACCAGTTACTCATGGCCCGCAACGCCGTCTTCCAGAGCTGGTGGAATCCGAAAGCTTGTTACTACCGGAAGATGGAAAAGATTCCGGATGAAATCGGCACCGCGGCCAACGTCCAGACGATGGTGTTCGGCAACATGGGCGTGGGGTCCGGCACCGGCGTCGGCTTCACCCGTGACCCTGCCACCGGCGAGCGCGTCCTTTATGGCGAATACCTCATCGACGCGCAAGGCGAAGACGTCGTCGCCGGCATCCGCACGCCTGAGCCGATCTCGCATCTCGAAGAAGAGATGCCCGAAGTCTTCAAGGAACTGGTCGACATCACGACGAGCCTGGAACGTCACTACAAGGACATGCAGGACTTCGAGTTCACCATCCAACAAGGCAAGCTCTACATGCTCCAGACCCGCAACGGCAAGCGGACCGGCCGGGCGGCCGTTCGCGTCGCCGTCGAGATGGCCGAGGAGAACCTGATCGACAAGAAGACTGCCGTGCTCCGCGTGGCGCCCAATCAGCTCGATCAACTGCTGCACCCGGTGTTTGAAGAGACCTCGCTGAAGTCGCTCACCAAGCTCACCACTGGCATCGCCGCATCGCCGGGCGCC
>JBGSME010000442.1:0-2571 GCA_041740335.1 Bryobacteraceae bacterium
TTTCTTGGTGTTTTCGAGTCCGTTGGACCATTGCGTGACGCGCCGGGCGAGTTCCCGAGCTTCCACGTAGTAGCGGCCGAGAGGCCCCTGATCGGTGATGCGCGCCGAACCGAAGAAGACGACGGTGTCGTGAACGCGCTCCTGCCGGAAGTGCGCGAGCGGGTGAAGATACTCGGACAGGATGCGCAGACTTCGGCCGGTCTTGCTTTCGAGGAACTCGTGATTCTTATACGCGACCGGGTTACAACTCTCGCCCCAATCCAACGGGTGTTCGTCAGCCATCAATGCCCTCTTTCTTGGTCTCGAGTTGAGACACGCGTTTTTCCAATTGTCTCATCGCCTTCACCAAATCCGGCAGCTTCGGAAACGAGGCGATGGAGCGCCGCCAGGTAGCGGCGTCAAAGGCTGGCGAGCCGGACATGACGGCGCCGGCTTCGACGTCGCCGCCGATGCCGCTTTGGGCGTAAATGACGGCGTTGTCGTGAATGGTGAGGTGCCCGGAGATACCTACCTGCCCAGCAAGGAGGACGTTACGTTCGAGCACGGAGGATCCGGCCAGCCCGGTTTGCGAGCAGATGATGTTATCCTCGCCGACCACGGAAGAGTGCCCGATCTGGACGAGCGAATCCAATTTCGCGCCGCGGCGGATTCGCGTTTCGCCGACCGTGGCGCGGTCGATATTGGTGAGCGCCTGAATCTCGACGTCATCTTCGATGACCGTCACGCCGGACTGCACGATCTTGTAGTGCGTGCCGTCGGCGCGTTTTGCGAAACCGTATCCGTCGCCGCCCACGACGACGTTGTTCTGCAGAATGACGCGATTGCCTACACGGCAGTACTCGCGGACCACGGAGCCCGAATGGGCAGTGAAATCGTCGCCGATCAATGCGCCTTCATAGATCACCACGTGCGGATGAATGACGGCGCGGCTACCGATCCGAACGCCCTCTCCGATTACGGCCAAGGGGCCGATGGACGCGTCGTCGCCGATGACCGCCGTAGCGGCCAGGACCGCCGATGGATGAATGCCCGGTTTTGGCCGCGGCGTCTGATAGAACATCTCGAGAGCGCGGGCGAAGTCGAGATAAGGATTCTCCGAAACCAGCGTTGCGATGCCATCCACCGGCGCGGTGGCAAGGATGGCGGCGGCGCGCGAGTTCTTCACCTTGGGCGCATACTTCGGATTGGCGAGGAAGGTGAGTTGATCCGGCGTTGCGTGCTCCATGCCGGCCACACCTGAGATAAATAGCGCAGAGTCGCCTTCGAGACGGCAGCCCAAGCGTTGAGCGATTTCTCCGAGAGTCATAAAGTCAAGCTTCAGGGTAACAGGCATGCCTCGCATCGGCTTGCGCGACCCCACCGCGTCACGGCATATTAGAACGATGCGCGATCCCCGTCGACCGCGCAAATTCGCTCCCCACGTTAAGGAGTTGCTACGTTGCCTATACTGCCGTCTTTTAAGAAGCTCGCGCAAGACGGACTCGCTACGGCGCCGGAGGATCGCGAGTTCCTCCCAAGTTTGGGGCAGCGCCTCCGCGGCCTTTGCGCTGTGATCGCCCTGTTTCCCGTGCCTACCCTGCTCGCCCAGTCTGACGGCCAGGCGACCGTCTCGGCCGGCGACAACGCATGGGTGCTGACCAGCGCAGCGCTGGTGTTGATGATGACCGGGCCGGGGCTGGCGTTGTTCTACTGTGGCCTGGTCCGCAAGAAGAATGTTCTCGGCACGATGATGCAGAGCTTCGCGATGATGGCGGTGATCACGCTGCTGTGTGGCGCGGTGGGTTACAGTCTGGTGTTCGGCGACGGCAACGCGTTTATTGGCGATCTGCGTTTCGCGTTTCTGAGCGGCGTTGGCCAAGCGCCCAACGCCGACTATGCGCCGACGATCCCACACCTCACGTTCATGGTGTATCAGTTGATGTTCGCGATTATCACTCCGGCGCTGATTACGGGCGCCTATGCGGAGCGCGTGAAGTTCGGAGGTCTGTTGACCTTTTCGGTTGTGTGGACGCTGATCGTTTACTTCCCGGTGGCGCATATGGTGTGGGGCAAGGGCGGCTTCCTCAACGCGTTTTCGGGCGGGACGATCCCGGTGTTCGATTTTGCCGGCGGCACCGTAGTCCACATCACATCGGGCATCTCGGCGCTGATCTGCGCTTTGTATCTCGGGGCCCGGCGGGGTTATCCAGCCGAGCCGATGAAGCCGCACAGTCTGGTACTGAGCTTTATCGGAGCCTGCCTGTTGTGGGTTGGCTGGTTCGGCTTCAACGCGGGCAGCGCACTGGGGGCCTCGGGCCTGGCGGCGTCGGCATTCGTGAATACACACTTTGCGTCGGCGGCGGGAGCGGCGGCATGGATGCTCGCCGAGAAGATGCGGAATGGCACGCCGAGCGCACTGGGCGCGATCACAGGATCGGTGGCCGGGCTGGCGACGGTAACGCAGGCGGCGGGCTTTGTGGAACCGATGCCGGCCGTACTGATCGGATTTATCGCGGGCTTCGTGTGCTTCTGGATGGTAGCGGTGGCGAAGATGCGGTTCGGCTATGACGACTCGCTGGATGCCTTCGGTGT
>JBGSME010000443.1:0-13587 GCA_041740335.1 Bryobacteraceae bacterium
GCGGCTTCGGCCGCCTCTATTGGTACCCGCTCGACTAGAGGGATGCTCACCATGCCTGAATCCAAATACGACGTGCTCATCATCGGCTCCGGCGCTTCCGGCGGCATGGCCGCTCACACACTCACCAAGCGCGGCGCAAAGTGCCTCATGCTTGACGCTGGTCCGCTCGTTGATTTCGATCGCGCTCGCGGACCCAAGGCCGCCCACGAACTCCCCTATCGCGGCTTCGGCAAGCCCGGCCGTCTGCCTCATGTCTTCCAGGCCAACGAATTCAACGCCAATCAATGGGTGGACGAAACCGAAGTCCCCTACACCCACGATCCGGACCAGCCGTTCAATTGGGTACGCGTGCGCATGATCGGCGGCAAGAGCCTATTCTGGGCGCGCATGTCGTTCCGCCTCAGTGACTATGAATTCAAGGCCGCCAGCCACGACGGCTTCGGCGAAGACTGGCCCATCTCCTATACCGACCTTGCCCCCTTCTACGATCGCGTCGACCCCATCTTCCGCGTCTCAGGCAAAACCTCCGGCTTGAAGCAACTCCCCGATGGCAGGTTCCTCGAAGACGATTCGCCGTGGAGCGGCGCCATGGAGCGCTTCATCGCTTCCGCCGCTAAACGCGACATCGCAGTTACTAAGATGCGCCGCTCCATCGGCCGCGGACCCTTTGCCAGTTCCTTCAATCTTCTTCTGCCGGATGCTCTCGAGACCGGGAACCTCACCATCGTTCCCAATGCCGTCGTCCGCGACATCACCGTGGACCGTAACACCGGTCTTGTGAACGGAGCGAACTTCGTTGACCGTAAGTCGAAACGCGAAATGCACGTTACGGCCCGCTCGGTCGTCGTCGGCGCGTCGTGCCTCGAAAGCACACGCATCTTACTCAACTCCGGCATCGCCAATTCGAGCGGCGCGCTCGGCCACTATCTTCATGACCAGTTCTATATCAGTCAGGCCGTCAACGCCATCGTCCCTGAAGCGAAGGAAGGGAAAGCCCCGCGTGGATTGATGGGTGGCGGCGGCATCGTCCCCCGCTTCGTCAATCTGAAGAAAGGCAACGAGGAAAACTTCATCCGCGGCTATGCCTTCGACATGTACACCGGCGGTACGCCGGACCCGAAGTACATCCCCGCCTACGGGCCCGAACTCGACCGTATCGTCGACTCCTACCGCGGCGCAAACGTCAGCGTGACGGTGATGGGCGAAGTGCTCGCGCGCAAGGAGAACCACGTCACTATCAACAAAAAAGTCAGTGACGCGTTCGGAATCCCCGTGCTGCATTTTGACACCAAATACTCCGACAACGAACACAAAATGGCCCGCCACGCCGTGGAGACGTTCGCCGAACTTTGCCGCGGTGCCGGTTTCGAAGTCCTCGCCCGGCACGACAAGATGTTCCCGCCCGGGTACTCGATCCACGAACTGGGCACCTGCCGCATGGGTAACGATCCGAAGAAGAGCGTTCTGAATCAGTGGAACCAAAGTCACGACATCAGGAACCTATTCGTCGTCGATGGATCGAGTTTCGTCACCGGCGGGTATCAGAATCCCACGATGACCATCCTGGCGCTCTCGATGCGGGCGAGCGAATATCTTGCCGACCAGATGAAGTCCGGAGCGATTTAGCCCACAAGGCCGGATTCGGCGCCGCCAAATGTTCATCGGACAGTGACGCAAAATTGATCAGGATGTAGCGTTGCGCTCCTACAATCGGGAGCTTATATGCAACTGCGAACCCTTTCGATACTCGTTCTCGCCTGCCCGCTGGCAGCGCAGACCGATCCTGACGTGCTGGCGAAACTGATCGCCACCTACCGTCCCCAACCCGCCGCGTTCTCCTTCGCCGCTCTGGGTGACCAACAATACGGCGCTGCCGGCGAGGCCAAATGGCCCGCGTTGGCGCAGTCGCTCAACGATGCAGCCAACGGCTTGAAATTCGCTGTCCACGCCGGCGACATCAAGAGCGGGAGCACCTTGTGCACCGACGAGATGTTCGCTGACCGGTTGACCAAGTTCAACGCTCTCCAACTGCCACTCGTTCTCACCCCGGGAGACAACGAGTGGACCGATTGTCATCGCGCCAACAATGGCGCTTACGATCCCCTCGATCGTCTGGCCCTCGAACGCAGGACATTGTGAGAGCCTCGGCGCAAAGAAGATCAACCTGTTCCGCCAGAGCGAAGATCCACGCTATACGCTTTATCGCGAAAACGCCATTTGGACCGAGGGCAACGTCGTGTTTGCCACCCTTCACATCATCGGCAGCAACAACAACCTCGGCCGGACCCCGGAGCAGGACCGCGAATACGAGGCCCGCAACCGAGCCAACATCGACTGGCTCCGCACCGCCTTCAGCCTCGCCCGCGATGGCGGTTTCGGCGGCGTGGTGTTTACCTTCCAAGCCGATCCTCCCTTTCCCCGCGGCGTCGATGGCGAAGTGTTGAAGCCCGATACCGGCTTCATCGACTTCATCTACAACCTCGAAATCGAATCGATCGTCTTCGCCAAGCCCGTCCTGGTGATTCACGGCGATTCGCACACCTTCCGCATCGATAAACCGATGTTGTCGAGCACGGACAACACCGTCATCGAGAACGTCTACCGGTTGGAAATTCCAGGATCGTCGGACTCGCATTGGGTGCGCGTCTCGGTCAACCCGGCCAAACCGGTCACCTTGTTTAGCTTTGAGCACGAAGACGTCGTCGCCAATCAAGCAAAGCACACCCTGGCGTCGCCGGCGGCTGCCTCGGGCAAGTGAGGATCGCCCGTCCCCGGCGCCCGACGCGCTGAGATCTCACCACAAAGGATTTGGCGGCTCAATTGCCCACCATTCCTTTGAGATGGACCAGACAACCCTTCGGCGGCTCGTAGAAGACGAACTGGCGGAAGAACCCAGCCTGAATGCCGCGGCCATCGGCGTCGCCGCTCACGAGGGCGTAATTACGCTCACCGGTCATGTGGGAAGCTACGCCGATCTCCACGGTGCGCAACGGGCCACCCTTCGCGTGAATGGCGTTCGCGGCGTGGCCAACGAGCTGGAAGTAAGGCTGCCCGATGCCTACCATCGCACCGATGAGGATATTGCCATCGACGCAGCCAACGTTCTCCGGTCCCACGCCCACGTTCCAGAAAATAACGTCAAGGTGGCGGTCCACGGTGGACGCGTCCTGTTAGAGGGCGAGGTCGACTGGTGGTTTCAAGGTGAGACAGCGGCGAACCTGATCCGAAACCTGATCGGCGTGACGAGCCTCGAAAATCACATCCAGGTCAGGCGGCGGGCCGCGCCGAACGGCTCGATACACGGCACGGTGGAGGCGGCACTCAGGCGCACGGCCATCGTCGATCCCTCGGCGGTGAAGGTCGAGACACGCGGGGACCACGTCGTGCTTCGCGGCACCGTGCGGGCGTGGTGGGAGCGTGACGAGGCAGAAAGAATCGCTTGGTCGGTTCCCGGCGTCTGCCACGTGGATAACAACCTGTACGTCCTTCAGGTTTGATAGCTGCGCCCCCAGGCCGCCATTCGCAGCGGTGCCCATCCCCGCCGCCGTTGGGGCGATGTTCCCGGCATCGCCTTCCGCCAAATTTCCACATCAAGAGCCCGCTCGAGACCCGCCGCGAGATCCTCTACCTGGGTGAAAAGGACCAGTCGCTGTTCCAAACCGCGCACTTTGAAGCGATCGGGAGATGGGACCTCACTTCCCCATCACTCGCGACCGTTCCCCCGCCGTCCAATCCGCCTGGATCTCCTCCTCGGTCATCCCTGCCACCCGTCCCAACAAAATAAACGCCGGCAAAGCATGCGCCAGATGCTTCCATCCCGCCATTTCCTTCAACGTATCCATGCTCCGCTCCCGCAACAACTCGATCACGACAGGATCCCGCTTCTCGGTCAACGTCAACAACGTCGACGCCCCCGTCATCCGGTCCTGCCAGATCAACGAATCGAGCATCTCCACAAACCACACCGGCGCCACCTTCAAACGGTCTCGCGGATCCTCCGCCTCCGGCAGCCGTGTCGCCAGCACCGCGATCGCCGCCAGTGCCCGCGCCGCATTGTTCCGCACCGTATCGTCAGGATCCCGCAGTGCCGCCTGCAGATCCTTCACCACATCCACTTTTCGAGGCGCATACCCGATTACATAGGCCGCAATCGCCCGATGCTCTTCATCGGCGGAGTTCGCCAGCACATCCTGCAACGCCCCGAGATGCTCCTTTGCCAACTCCTGAAATCGCTCCTGATGGCGCCGGACCCCTTCGTTCGCCATCAACGAATGCCCCTGCCGCAGATCCTCCCCCGTCTCACCCGCCCGCACTGCCAAACCGAGCGACGAAAGGAATTGCGTGTACTCGTCATGCACCGCCCGGGGAAGCATTGCCAATCCAGCCGGCGGCATCCGGTAGTCGAAGTGTGGCGCCCCGCGCTCCTCAAGTCCTACGTATAGAACCGCCTTGCCCTCGTCGCAGCATGCCGCCTCCAGCCGCGCCCTCACCACGTTCGGCATCTTCTCGATCTCTTCCTCCAAGTCCCCCTTGGCGCGCGGAAGGAAATCGCCTTCCTTCACCCCGAGGATCTTGCGCAAATCCTCAGCCTTCGTCTTGCGCAGTCCGTAAAAATCGATCGTCCCGATCCGCGGACGCGCAATCGGAGCCTGCGCCATCGCACAGCCCGCTGCCGCCAGCAGCCACAAACTCACGACTCTGGAAATGAAAGCCACGATAGTATCGACGCGCCGGCCGCCCATCCGGCTACAACTGCTTTTTCGCCAACTCGCCCACCAACGGCAAAGCCGGATTCTGCCCCATCCATGTCAATGCCATCATGCTCGCCCACAAGGTCAAGGCCAGGATCTGTATCGCCCATACCGCGGTCGCCCGATAACCGGTCGGAACATACAGCGCCGCCGTGAAGAAGAGAATCATCATCAGTGCGGAGGTCAAAATCGATTGGTACGCATGGAACTTTACCATCGGGTCTCGCCGGTACCGTGGGATTGCCAAAATCGCCACCGCCGTCAACGCCCAAAGCGCATAACACATCGCCGACACCTTGTCCGGCCCCGCCGCCCGAACCGGGCCAGCTCCAGTAACCGTGTTCGCACCGCATCGGTGGCAGGCTGGGCCCACTGCCTCCTCCCGGCATTCCAGGCAATAATACATCTCGCTCTTAGTGACAGCGTAACAAAATCGCAAACCGCATACACTATCGTCCCGCCGCCGGACCCACCTCAATCCCCGCGATCAACCGGCAATCGGCTTCCACCATCTCCTTCACCAAAGCTTCGAATCCAATCCGATTCCGCCATCCCAGTACACTGTACGCCTTCGTTGAGTCGCCCAGCAGGATGTTCACCTCCGCCGGCCGGTACAACTCCGCGTCGATCGTTACATACTGCTCCCAGTTCAGTCCCGCGTGCGCAAACGCCAACTCCACGAATTCCCGCACCGAATGCGTCTCCCCCGTCGCCACCACGTAATCGTCCGGCTCCGGCTGCTGCAGCATCAGCCACATCGCCTCCACATACTCCCGCGCATGGCCCCAATCGCGCTTGGCTTCCAGATTCCCAAGCTTCAACTGTTTCGAAATCCCCGCCCGGATCCGTGCCACTCCAGCCGATATCTTCCGCGTCACAAACTCAAAACCGCGCCGCGGCGATTCGTGATTGAACAGGATCCCGCTGCTCGCGTGCAGACCGTAAGCCTCGCGGTAGTTCCGCGTTAAATCGAAACCCGCCACCTTGCTGATCCCGTATGTCGACCGCGGATGAAATCGCGTCGATTCCCGCTGCGGCACCTCGTCCGCTCTCCCGAACATCTCGCTCGATCCCGCAAAATAAAACCGGCACTCCGGCGCCAGATTCTTTACCGCCGACAATAAATAATGCGTCCCGTTGATGTTCGTGTTCAACGTTGAAAACTCATCGTCGAACGAGTAACTCACAAAGCTCTGCGCCGCCAGATGATAGCACTCGTCCGGACTCACTTTGGCCACTACCTGATGAATGCTCGCGTAACTTTCAAGCGACGCCGCGTGCAACTGCAACCGCGGCGTCAACCGGCTGATCCTCGACAATCGCCCCACCGGATCCTCCAGCGCCACCCGCCGCACGATCCCGTGAACCTCGTATCCTTTCTCGAGTAATAGCTCGCTGAGATACGATCCGTCCTGCCCGGTGATCCCGGTGATCAGCGCCCGCCTCGGTCTATTCATTCTGGCTACTTCTTCTTCAGCGTTTCGAGATGAGCCATGATCTTCAAGATCTCGTCCTGGCTGATCCGGTTCCCAAACGATTGCATCGCGCCCGATGCTCCCCCGTAAATCACCTCGAACATCCCCGTGTCGGTGTTTACTCGCGGATAAGTCACCTGCGCATCCGTCAGGTTTGAGCCGATCCGTCCCGTGCCATTCTCCAGGTGGCACGCCGCGCACCACTGTTGATAACTCGCCTTGCCGGCCGCGATCGCCGCACCATTCCCGCTGTACGGATTCTTTCGCGTCTTCTGGAACTCCGCCGCTTGCGGTGTCACCGTCTCTCCCGCCATCAGGTTCAGCGCCAATGGCCGGTTATCCAATGCGTGCTGGAATCCCGTTCCCGGATCTCCAGCTTGGCTCGTCTGCGTGACGACGCGCGCCGTCTCCGCTCCCGGCTGCACTTCGCCCACCGGAACCACCCTCCACAAGGCCCCCGGCGGATTCGCCATCGGACCCTTGTCCGACGTGTAAAAACAGTAGCAATTTACGGCATAGACATATCCGTCCTCCCCATTGCCGCCCGCCGTGAACTGTAAGTTCGTATGCAGCAGTTCCTGTAACTGCCACTTGCTTCCATCCCACCCCATTCCGAATACCCGGCCCGAACACCAGTCCCCCACAAGATATACCCCGTTCATCCCGCCATAGTTCGCAACGCCAAGCCCTTCAATCGAACATCCGTGCCCGTCCTTCAAGGGCGCCGCGCCCGGATACGGAACCTCGTGCGGATACTCACCCGCCGGCAGTATCCCTACCTGCGGACACTTATCATTAGGACCTGACATCGGATGGCACCAACTCCCCTGCATCCGGTTCCACCCATAGTTGTCCCCGCCCTTGCTCCCCGCCGGCTGGAAATGGATCTCTTCCCAATGATTCTGCCCCACGTCGGCGATGAACAAGTGCCCCGCCTTCGGATCGAACGAAAACTCGTACGGATTCCGGCTCCCATACGCCCAAATCTCCGGACGTACCCGCGTCTTGATCTTCGCGAAATCCACCTCGCTGATCCCGAACAACTGCATCAGCCGCTCTTTCCCCGCCGTTGCGAACGGATTCGTCGCCGGTATCCGGTACGGAATCGATTCGTCCGGCGTGTCCACGTCGATCCGCAGTATCTTCCCCAACAGCGTCCCTAAATCCTGGCCCGCTTCATAAGGATCGCCTTCCCAGCCACCGTCCCCGCTCCCGATGTAGAGATACCCGTCCGGCCCGAACTCGATCTGCCCGCCGTTATGGTTGTAATAGGGCTGCTCGATCCGCATCAGCACTTTCGCCGTCTCGTTGGTCCGCTCCGGCGTCATCACATTCGGGCTCCCAGGGTCCACCTGGAATCGCACGATCATTCCATCCCCGTTAAATGGAAGAGAAGCATAGTGAACATAGAAATATCCGTTGCGCCGGAACTGCGGGTGAAACGCGATCGAGTACAGCCCCTGCTCCACAAACCCTGTCTGTACGTCGTTGCCGAGCGGATTGATCTTCGTCAGATCCAGAAATGGTTCCGGCTGCACGCTGCCGTCTTTTCGCACGATCCGCACCCGCCCCACCCGCTCGGTGACAAACAGCCGGCCCGTCCCATCGTTCGCCGCCGCCACATTCGTCGGATCGTAGAACCCGTCGGCCACCTTCACCAATGCAATTTTCGGATTCCCGGGCAACCGCCCGCCGGGCCGCGATACTTCGTCCTTGGTCTGTGGCGCGCGCTGTCCCATCGCCGCCATCGCAAACAATATGCCCGCCGCTAGTGCTCTCTTCATCGCTCCTGTTTCCTGCCCTTCGCCTGCTCCATCGCCTTGCCCGGCGACGCTCCCGCTATCATACCTCTGCAAACCTCCGTTAGGGCAATCCCCATATCTCGAACAACCCTCTTGCAACTCGCAATACCTTCGAATGCGGACGTTGATCCACGCCAAGGGGGGGGATATCGCTCCTCCTCAACTCGTACCCGGCTCCCGCCCGATGCGATATTTCAAAAGCTTTTTGCTCAACCCCTATTGTCTTTCACTTACTTTCGTGAGACGCTTCTATTACACACAAAGGTAACGGTACCCATAGGGTACCGGCCGCTATAAAGTACTAGGCTTAGAGCCTTTCATCTTGAGGAGAAATACGGTTGAATTCCCACTTCCCTAGAATCTGCGCAGTCGCGCTTCTTGCCGGTTCGCTTGCTAATGCGGCCGTAATCCACGACAACGGCGCACCCGATCAGAGCTTCGGTAACAACATAGCCGAGTTCATCCAAGCTGATGACTTCAATGTCGCCGCCGACAGCACCTTGACCAGCGTCCGCTTCTGGACCCTCCAGGAAGACATCGGCGACTACCTCGGATCCATCGATTGGTTCATCTATAACGACGCAGTGGGCGAGCCCGGTACCACCGTCGCCAGCGGCAATGCCGCCGCCACCCAAACCGCCACCGGAGCCACCGGCCTCGGCCTCACGGAGTATCGCTACGACTTCAACATCTCCGTCCCTGTCACCGCCGGTACCTATTGGCTCGGAATCCACAACGGCGACGTCGGCACCACCAACTTCCTCGACATTAACTGGGAGTCTACCGCCGCTGGCGGTGGCAACCCCGCCGGCGAATTCGATCTCCTGTTCGGCGATCCTTTCTTCGCCAACAACACCGAAAAGGCCTTCATCATCAACGGAGACCCCCAGGCGCCGCCGCCTCCGGGCATCCCCGAACCCGGTTCCGTCATCCTCATCTCCGCCGGCTTGGCCTTCATCGCCCTCCGGCGCCGGGTCGCCTAAAAATCCGGAACTAATTCATTCCCGGACGGTAAACAATCTGGCAGCGACAGTCGATAGACACTCGCTGCCATTTTTGTCTACAAACGTATTCACTGTGGCGGGTACTTATACTGCCTCTCCCGCCTCAGTTTCCAATCAGAAGGCAGCCACTAGGAGGAACTCAGTTGATTCGAAAACTTTTACCTGCTCTCTTCGGCGCAGCATCCTTGTTGTGCGCGCAGAGCGTCACCCGATACACCGGCAACCACGCCTTCGTGCCCTCCGCGCTCGAAGCCAACCGCCTTCATCCGCAGGCGCCCTCTATTCCGGACGCCGATCGCGACAACCCGGATCGCAACCCCTACCCTACATGGCTTCTCAACCCGAAGAATCGTATTCAACCCGGGCTCCCCTCCGGCCGCGCTGCCGCCATCGCACGTGATCCGCTCGCCGCCGTTCCCAATGTCCAGGCGCCCATCGGAATTAACGCCAAGGGCCTCGGTCTCGACAATGGTCAATCCCCGGTCTTTAATCCCCCGGACACCGTCGGCGCAATCGGAACCACCCAGTTCGTCCAGGCCGTCAACGTCTCCTATGCCGTCTTCAGCAAGGCGACCGGAGCCATGACCGCCGGACCCATCAACGTCAGCGCGCTCTTTCAAAGCCTCCCCGCCACCGACATCTGCCGCACCAACAACGACGGCGACCCCATCGTCAACTTTGATCGCTTCGCCGGCCGTTGGGTCATTTCCCAATTCGCCATCGCCGCCGGTCCCTCCTTTAGCCAGTGCTTCGCTGTTTCCGCAACTGACGACGCCACCGCCGCCTTCAACGTCTACTCGTTCAACTTCGGCAATGACGATTTTATCGACTATCCGAAAATCGGTGTCTGGCCCAGCCAATCCGCCTACACCGCCACGTTCAACACCTTCAACGGCGCCGGCAACGCCTACAAATATGGCAAGTTCTGCGGCTTCGAGCGCACCGCGATGATCGCCGGCAGCGCCGCCGCGGCGGTCTGCTTCAATGACGTCAATGCTTTCGGCTGGCTCCCGGCCGACGCCGATTCCAATACTCCCGCCAACAGCCCGACCCTTTTCATCGGGCCCCAGGCGTTCTTCCTCACCGAGAACGTCATCAAAATGTACAAGGTCGTCTGGGACTTCGTCACTCCCGCAAACACTGCGATTACCGGTCCCACCAACATCACCATTCAGACAATCAGTCACCTCTGTGGCGCATTCTCACGCACAAGATGCGTCCCGCAGCCCAACGCCAACCTGCTCGAAGCGGTATCATTCCGCATGGCGCACCGCGCCCCCTATCGCCGCATCGGTTCCGCCGACACCCTGTTGGTAAACATGTCCGTCACCGGCGGTATCTGGTGGGCGGAGCTCCGCGACGTCTTCGCCACGCCCACCGTATTCCAACAAGCCATCCACGGGCCCGATTCCACCGTTCGCTGGATGGGTTCCATTGCCAGTGACAAGCGCGGCAACATCCTGCTGGGATACAGCGCCTCCAACGGCACCACCACCAATCCCTCCATCCGCTACACGGGACGCCTCCGCAGCGAACCTCGCGGCCAGATGGAGAACGAGGCCACCATCATCAACGGCGCTGGCGCCAAGACCGGCTCCGGACGCTGGGGCGACTACAGCGCCATGACCGTGGATCCCGTCGACGACTGTACCTTCTGGTTCACCACCGAGCACTTCGGCGTCACCGGTGACTTCGCCTGGTCCACCCGGATCAGCAGCCATCGCTTCCCGAACTGCCCGGCCGTGGTCAACAAGTAGTCTTGAAACGGCGCGCCCAGCTTGGCCTTCGAGCGGGCACCGGGCGGGGCGCGCCGTAACGCTTTCCAATCCGTACTCACTAACTGCAGCGGGCTCCAGATCATGCGACTTTTCCTTTCCGTATTTCTCCCCCTCGCGGTATTCGCCGCTGACTGCTCCGTCTCCGGCCTGATCGCCGACCCCTCCGGCGCCCCCGTCCCTGGCGCCGCCATTCAACTGCTAAGTCCCAACCGGATCGCCCTCGCCGCCGCTTTCACCGAACCCAACGGCCGCTTTTCCGTGAACCCCGCCCCATGTGGCGACTTCATCCTCTCCGCCGGTGGCGCCGGCTTCGCCGAAACACGGCAGGCAGTCCACCTACGCCCCGGTGTGGATTCCGCCCTCGCCCTCACCCTGAGCCTCGTCCCCGTCGAAGAGCACGTCACCGTCTCCGCCGAATCCGGCCAGGTCGCCTCCGCCGCGTCCCTCTCCCAGCGCGTCAACACCATCCCTCGATCCGCCATCGCCGAACACACCAAAACCACCCTCACCGACATCACCGAAGGCGAGCCCGGCGTTCACGCCCTACGGACCGCCCCGGCCATGGGCGCCTTCTACGTCCGCGGACTCACCGGAAACAAAGTCTCCGTCTACCGCGACGGCTTCCGCTACACCACCTCCGTCCAGCGAGGCGGCGTCTCCACCTTCCAGAACCTCACTGACCCCGCCATGCTCGATTCAGTCGAAATCCTCCGCGGACCCAACAGCGCACAATACGGCTCCGACTCCCTCGGTGGCTCGGTCGCTCTCCTCTCCACCTTCCCCCTCGCACAATCGAAGTTCTTCTCCGGCGAACTCGCCCCTTCGTTCGATTCCGCCACCCTCGCGCCCGGCGCTAACTCGCTGTTCAGCTTCTTCACCCCACGCGTCAATTCCGTACTCGCCCTCGCCAGCCGCCGTGTCAACACCATGTCCTCCGCCCAGGGCCTCGACACCAACGCCGCCGTCACCCGCTTCCTCGGTCTCCCAGCCAATGTCCTCGGCAATCGCCTCCCCGATACTGCTTTTACCCAATACGGCGGATCGCTCCATACCCAATTCCGCCCGGACCCGCGCCAATACTTCCTCGTTCACCTCGAACGTAACCAGCAAGACGGCGCCAAACGGTATGACCAGCTCTCCGGTGGCGACGGCAACCTGATCGCCGACCTCCGTAATCTCATGCTCGACTTTGGCTATCTCCGCTATCAGCGCTTCGACGCCGGCCCCTTCGAACGTATCTCCGCCGGGCTCTCCTTCAACGCCCAGCGCGAAGAACGCGTCAACCAGGGCGGCAACGGCGACCCGCGCGGATCCATCACTCACCAATACGAAAAACTCCGAGCCTGGGGCGTCGTTCTCCAAGCTGAACGCCGCATCCGCACCCACTCCATCGCCCTCGGCGGCGAATCGTACCTCGAACGGATCGCTTCCCCGGCGTTCACCTTCAACCCCGTCTCCGGCGTCACTGCCTCCAGCCGCCCGCGTGTCCCCGATGGCGCACGCTACCTCTCGAATGGCGTCTACGTCAGCGACGTCTGGGAGCCGCTCCGCAAACTCCGCCTCAACGGCTCGCTCCGTTTCGGAGGCGCATCGTACTCCTCGGCGAAAACCTACCCCTTCGATTCACTCACCGCCAACGCCCTCACCGGCCGCGCCGGAGCAGCCTTCCGCCCAGTCGAACCCCTGGCCGTCTACGCTCATTACAGCCGTGGTTTTCGAGCCCCCAACATGAGCGATCTCGGGACCCTCGGCATTCAAGGCAACGGCTTTTTTGAAGCCAACGTCAACGACGTGGCCGCGTTCGGAACCCCCACCATCGGCTCGAGCGCCGACCAGTTTGCCTCGCCCACCGGGCTCCCCGTCTCACGCCTTCGCCCCGAAACCAGTGACAACTACGAAGCCGGCGCATCGTTCACCCACGCGCGCGTCCGCGTCGAAGTCACCGGCTTCTTTATGAACCTCGGCAACACCATCGTGTCGCAGACGCTGCTCCTGCCCGCCGGCGCCACCGGCCGCCTGCTCGGTGACCAGCCAATCATCAGTCAACTCGCCAACGGAGCCGTCTACGTCGCCGCCGCCACCGCCCCCGTTCAGGTTCGTGCCAATTACTACGGAGCCCGCATGCGAGGCGTCGAGCAGTCGCTCCGCCTGCGTATCAACCGCAGCCTGACCCTCAACCAGCACCTCACCTGGATTGAAGCCCGCGACGCCAATACCGGCCTCCCGCCCGACATCGAACCCGGAATTCCCCCCGTCACCGCCTACCCAAGCATCCTCTATACGCACCCCACCCGCCGCTTCTGGGTGGAAGCCTACTCGAACCTCTCCGGCCGCCAATCCCGCCTGTCCTCCCTCGCGCTCGGCGACCGCCGCATCGGAGCCACTCGCTCCCGCTCCAACATCGCCCGCTACTTCGCCAACGGAGCCACCGCCCGCGGCCTCGTCGCCAACGGACTCCTCGTCCCTACCAGCGAGACGCTCGCCCAGGTCCAGACCCGCGTCCTTGGCGCAGCCAATTCAGCGCCGCTGAACTCCGCCATCCCCGGCTACGCTCTCTTCGGCTTCCGAGCCGGAATCCCCGTCGGCGAAACGTCGGACTTCTTCGCCGACCTCTCGAATCTCGCCAATCAGACCTACCGCGGCATCGGTTGGGGAGTCCCCGGCGTCGGCCGATCGCTCACGGTCCGTTACCGCATGCGCTTCTAGCTGGTAATACGCGGACAGCCAGCCCACCACCTGCTAGACTGAAGCAGTCGCCCTGGCGCCAGCCAAACAGA
>JBGSME010000444.1:0-4330 GCA_041740335.1 Bryobacteraceae bacterium
CAAGGCGATCGAGCTGTTCGCGCCGGCGTTGAAGGCGGGTAGCAGAGTTCTGCTGTACAAGGGGCCGGACGTCGACGCGGAGATCGCGGAAGCCGCCGCCGCGGCGCAGGGCCGGTCTTTTCGAATGCGCGTGGTGGAACGTTACGATCTGCCGGAATCGCTGGGATCGCGCACGATCGTTGAGATCGCGCGGCGCTGAGTGGCGAATGGATATACTGCAAGGCGATGAACCACGATTCCATCGCGCGCCGCCGCTTTCTTCAGGCCGGCGCCGCTTCTACTCTTCTAACCTCCGCGGCGGCCGCCACCGCTGCGCACGAATGGCATCACTACGGAGGGGATGCGGGCGCTTCGCGCTACTCGCCGTTGACACAGATCAGCCGTTCCAATGTGAAGCGGCTCAAGGTGGCATGGACTCATCACACCGAAGATTCGCTGCCGCGTCCAGCCACCACCATTGAGAGCACGCCGATCGTGATCGACGGTGTGATGTATATAACAACCGCGATGGTGCAAGTGCGCGCGCTCGATGCCGCGACCGGTAAGGTCCTTTGGAATTTTAACCCATCGGAGGGCACGCGCCGGCGAGGTTCGCCCGGAGTGAATCGCGCCGCGGCATACTGGCAGGATCCGGAGGATGCGAAGGACAAACGCATTTTCGTTCCCATTCGTGACCAGCTTTACTGCCTGAACGCCGCTACGGGCAAACCGATCCCTGGTTTTGCCAACGAAGGCGCGCTCGATCTGAAGAAGCAGTTGGACAACGATCGCCCGGAACTATCGGTGCGGCACACGAGTCCGGTTGTGGTTTACAAGGACGTGGTGATCACTGGAGGAGGCGGCGGCGACGCGCCGGATCCGCAAGCTCCCGGTCACGTTCGCGGATGGGACGCGCGCACCGGCAAGCGCCGGTGGATCTTCCATACCATTCCGAAGCCCGGTGAGTTCGGCCACGATACGTGGGCCGGAGATTCGTGGAAGACGGCCGGTGGTACGAATAACTGGGGCGGCATCAGTCTCGACACCAAGCGCGGCTGGGTCTTCATCTCTACCGGTTCGCCCGCCTACGACTACTATGGCGGCGATCGTATCGGGCAGAACCTGTTCGCCAACTGTGTGATCGTGCTTGACGCACTTACCGGCAAGCGCATCTGGCATCAGCAACTGGTGCATCACGACGTTTGGGATTACGATCTGCCGTGCCAGCCGGCGCTGATCACGATTCGCAAAGGCGGGCGCACATTTGACGCGGTGGCGCAGATGACCAAGATGGGTCTTGTGTTTCTGTTTGAGCGCGAGACAGGCAAGCCGGTGTTCGGGATCGAAGAGCGTCCGATTCCTGCCTCCGATGTCCCCGGCGAAAAGCTGTGGCCGACGCAACCGTTTCCATTGAAGCCGCCGCCGCTGAATCGCATCGAGTTCACCAAGGACGAGATCACGAACATCTCGGAGAAGTCGGCCGAGGCGATCGCCAAGATCTTCGCCGGATCCCGCGCCGGCCGCATCTATACGCCGCCGAGCGGCGAAGGGACGATCGTGCATCCGGGCTTTCGCGGCGGCGTTCTTTGGGGCGGCTGTTGTTACGATCCGAAGTTGAATCGCCTGTTCGCGAGCTCTTCGGAGAATACCAACCGCATCGTGCTGTCAAAGGCGGAAGAAGGTTCGGGTTATCCGTATCGGCTTACGCAGCGCGCGCGGTTGTACGATCCAGACGGATATCCCGCGATCAAACCGCCGTGGGGTTACATGAACGCGATTGACCTTGCCACGGGCGATTTCGCTTGGCGGACGGTGAACGGAGAATATCCGGAACTGGCGGCCAAAGGCATTCCGAAGACCGGTACGCCGACCGACGGCGGGGCGATCGCCACCGCGGGCGAACTTGTATTCATGGCCGGAACGCTCGACAAGAAGATGCGTGCGTTCGATTCGCGAAACGGCGATATCCTTTGGGAACACCAACTCGATACGGCTGGGTTTGCGACTCCCTGTACCTATGAGGCAAACGGGAAGCAATACGTGACAATCGCATGCGGCGGCGGAAAGGGATTTTCCGCGCCGGGCGATTCGTTCGTGACCTTCGCGCTATAAGTATCCGGTAACAACGATTGGCACACTGATTGCAGTTAGATCGGGCGTGACTAATTCACTTCTACGGATGCCTCTGGCCGTTGCGGCCCTGTTCGCAACGGCGGGCGCTTTCGCGCAGACGGCGACGGTCTCGGCCGCGCTTCCGATTTATCTGCCGGGCATCTCCGATTCGAGCAGCCCCGTCTATTGGCGCGACGATACCTTTGCTGTGCTTCAGTCCAACGGCATGCCGATCCTGTCGTATGGATCTTCCCAGTTCTCCCGTCTCAAATCGCAGGCGGTTTTCCTCGACAGCTATGAGCACGTTCCGCTGTGGATTGAATCGGTGTGGAGGAGTGAAGAGGGTGTCCTCTATGCGTGGTATCACCACGAACAGTGGGTGTGCGGCGCGCTGTCTGCTCCGCGTATCGGCGCGCTGGTGTCCAGCGATTCCGGCCGCACTTTCAATGACCTCGGAATCATTCTGGAATCCGGGTACGAAGACGACTGTGCCGCGGAGAACGGTTACTTCGCCGGAGGGCATGGCGACTTCACGGTAGTGCTGGATCATGACCGCCGCTATTTCTATATTTACTTTTCCAACTACAGCGGCCCTGAATCAGCGCAAGGCGTCGCGGTGGCGCGGATTCCATTTGGCGCCCGGGATCAGCCGGCGGGTAAAGCTGAGAAGTTCTTCGATGGCGGCTGGAACGAGCCGGGCCTTGGCGGCAAGGTGTCGGCGATCATTCCTACGCGAACGCCATGGGGCTTGGCCGGCACCGACGCATATTGGGGTCCGGCCATTCACTGGAATACGTACCTCAATCAGTATGTGATGCTTCTCAATCGCTCTTGCTGCGAACCGGGGTGGCCGGTTTCAGGTATTCATATCGCATTCAATGCGGATCTGGCGAATCCTTACGCGTGGACGCCGCCGCAGGAAGTCCTCCCGCCGGAAGAATCTGGTTGGTATCCGCAGGTGATCGGAGCGGGCGAGGGCGAATCGGACAGAGTGGCTGGTCAGGTGGCGCGCCTCTATATGGGCAGTGATTCCAACCACGTGATTGTCTTCAATCGCTGAGCAGGGGCAAAGGCGGCTGCCGCATCCGGGCGCGGGAAAGTCTATCCGCTGTGGGCTTGCGTGATCGTGCCGAGTAGGCGAACGGCGACTTCTTTTCCCCGCTCGCCGATTTCGCCCATTGGGCCCACGCAACTGGGGCAACCGCTCTCGCATGCGCACCGCGCGATCAGTTCGGCGCCCATGGCAACCAAGCGCTGCCGCATGCGGAACAGGGGTTCACTCAAACCGACGCCGCCCGGATAGTTGTCGTACACGAACAGATCCGGCTCCCAGGCTTGGAGGCTCGATTCGATCGCTTCGGTAAGCGCGACGCCCAAGTCGCGCGGATCGCACATCAGCAACAGAGCACCCACGGCGCGAAAGGCATTGCCGATCCCCACGAGTCCGGCTTGTTTTTCGGTGGGCCCATATTCGGGAAATTGCGTCAGAAACGCGGCGGGAAAATGCAGCCAGAAGGCTGTCGTGTGCATTTCCTGCTCCGGCATCGACAAGTTGCCCGCACCGACATTCTCGTTGGTGTAGAACTTTACTTTCTTGAAACCGACGATCTGGCGATTCACGCGGACTTCGCCATGCCGGGCCACGGCCGGAAGCATCGGTTCGCTCGCGAACTGATCGAGCTCTTTCACTTGTGTGTAGTCGATCGCGTCAGTGAAGTAATCGCATTCGACGCGCCTTACGTAGGCCTTGCGGTTATCGAAATCCAGCCGCTCGACTTGATACTGCCGCGCTTCGTGCAGGTAGATGGCTTTCTCGTGGAGTTCCGAAGGCGCCGCCGTAAAGGCGACCTCGGCGATCACTTTCGGCTCGCCTGTCTCGTCGATTACGACGAAGTTATCGCTCGAAACGCTGCGAAGGCTGATCGCGTCGGCGGGGTAAGTATCGGAAGTCCAGTGCCATGCGCCGCCGGAGCGATGCAACAGCTTCAGCTCCTCAAGCACCGGCGCGAGCTTGGCCACCGGATACGGGCCGAAGTTTTCGCCCTCGCGCAGAGGCAGTTCGAAGGCAGCGCACTTCAGGTGGTTCACAAGGATCTCGCCGTTGTCGGGATTGATTTGCGCCTGTTCCGGCGGACGGTCAAAGAAGTAGCCGGGGTGCTCCACGATGAACTGATCGAGCGGGGCGCTGGAGGCTACCATTACCGCGAGCGACGAGGTTTGGCGGCGGCCCGCGCGGCCG
>JBGSME010000445.1:0-4044 GCA_041740335.1 Bryobacteraceae bacterium
GCCGACGTTGCCCGTGTGCCGGCCGGCACCGAGCTCACCGGCCAGTTGAAAGACGTCGGCATCGATCAGAAACTCAATTCTCAACTCCCGATGGATGCCATGTTCGTTGATGAGGAAGGCCACTCTCTCCCGCTCGGACAGCTATTCGGCAAACGGCCCGTAGTGCTCGCGCTCGTCTACTACGAGTGCCCCATGCTCTGCACCATGGTGCTCAACGGCACCCTCCGCGCCGCGCGCGCTCTCAAGTTGAACGCCGGCTCGGACTTCGATGTGGTCGCGATCAGTTTCGATCCCGAGGAGACGCCCAATCTCGCGCTCCGCAAAAAAGAAGAATACCTCGAGCGTTATAATCGCCCCGGTACCGAACAAGGCTGGCACTTCCTCACCGGCGGCGCTGAAAGTATCAAGAGTGTCACGGAAGCCGCTGGTTTCCGCTACTCGCGTGACGCAGCCAATGGCCAATGGGCCCACGCCAGCGCGATTATGGTCGTAACCCCGGACGGGCGGCTGGCACGCTATTTCTTTGGCGTCGAATACTCGGCGCGCGACTTGCGCCTCGGCCTCGTGGAGGCGGCTCAAGGCAGGATCGGCACCGCCGTCGATCAAATCCTGCTCTTCTGCTTCCACTACGATCCGGCCACTGGCAAATACAGTTTGGTCATCATGAATATCCTGCGGGCCGGCGGCGCGGCGACTGTCCTCGGCCTTTTGATTTTCTGGTTCGCTCAGTATCGCAGGGGTCGCAGAAAGCAACATCATGAGCTTCCCGTTATTTCCTGAAGCCGCCTCCACCGCTGCCGGTGGGGTGGACGCACTCTATTTTTTCCTGATCTCGGTTTCGGTCTTCTTCACGATCATTATCTTTGGCGGTTGCGCCTGGTTTGCCGTGAAGTACCGCCGCCGGAAAGCCGACGAGGTGCCGCCGCACTTGGGTGAATCCATGCTGCTTGAGGTGGCTTGGGCGTTGCCCCCATTCCTCTTCTGCCTGATCATGTTCGGTTGGGGCGCGGTGATCTTCTTCCGCAACTACACCCCGCCGGAAGGCGCCATGGAGATGTACGTCGTCGGCAAACAATGGATGTGGAAGACCCAACATCCCGAAGGCCACCGCGAGATCAACGAACTGCACCTCCCCGTGGGCCGCGCCGTCAAGCTCACCATGACCACCGAGGATGTCATTCACTCGTTCTATATCCCGGCCTTCCGAATCAAGAAAGACGTGGTTCCGGGGATGTACTCGACCATGTGGTTCCAGCCGACCAAGGTGGGCAAATATCATCTCTTCTGCGCGGAATATTGCGGCAACCAACACTCCGGAATGATCGGGTGGGTCCACGTCATGGAGCCCGCCGACTACGAAGCCTGGCTCGCCGGCGTCCAACGCGGCGAAACCATGGCCCAAGCCGGGGAACGCCTGTTCAACAGGTTGGGCTGCGCCAGTTGTCACAAAGAAGACAACGCCGGACGTTGCCCCACCCTGAAGGACATCTACAACCAAAGTGTTCTTCTCACCAACGGCCAGCGCGTCAATATCGACGAAAGCTACCTCCGCGAGTCCATTCTCCGCCCCCAAGCTAAGGTCGTCGCCGGTTATCAGAATCAGGAGATGCCTACTTTCCAGGGCCAGATCTCCGAAGACGGTATCCTCCAGGTCGTCGCCTACATCAAGTCCCTGACCAAGGAACAAGCGCCCGCGCCAGCCGCCGGATCTCCCAAGGCAGCCGCTAAAGGAGGCAAATAATGAGCACCACCATCGCATCCCCACACGCAGCCGGTCCGCCCCCGCCCCCGCCTACCGCCGGCGGAGGCAAGAACTACCTCAACGCCACCAGCGGCCTCGCATCCTGGCTGCTCACCGTTGACCACAAACGGATCGCCATCCTCTATCTCATTTCCATTTCCGTCTTCTTCGCCATCGGCGGATTCTTCGCCATGCTCGTCCGGCTCGAGCTGCTCACACCCAAGGGCGACCTCCTTACCGCCGACGGCTACAATCGCGCATTCACGATGCACGGGATCGCGATGGTCTTCTTCTTCCTCATCCCGTCCATCCCCGCCACGCTCGGCAATTTCCTCGTCCCGATCATGTGCGGCGCACGCGATCTCGCTTTCCCCAAGATCAACCTGATGAGTTGGTATTGCTACATCACCGGCGGAGTCTTCGCCCTCGTCGCCGCCTTTAGCGGCGGTGTCGACACCGGCTGGACCTTCTATACTCCCTATTCCAGTACCTTTTCGAATGGCGCCGTCCTGAGCGCGATCATGGGAGCGTTTTTCGCCGGATTCTCTTCCATCCTCACCGGGCTCAATTTCCTCGTCACCATCCACAAGATGCGCGCCCCCGGGCTCACCTGGGGCCGCATGCCCCTGTTCCTCTGGGCCATGTACGCCACCAGCATCATTCAGATCCTCGGCACTCCTGTTGTCGCAATCACCCTTATCCTGGTTGCGCTCGAACGTGCTCTCCACTTCGGATTCTTCGACCCCAAGATGGGCGGTGATCCGATCCTGATGCAGCATCTGTTCTGGTTCTACTCCCATCCCGCCGTCTACGTCATGATTCTGCCGCCGATGGGCGTCATGAGCGAACTCGTCGCCGCCTTCTGCCGCCGCCGCGTCTATGGCTATCACTTCGTCGCCATGTCCTCGGTCGCCATCGCCGTCATCAGCTTCATCGTCTGGGGCCATCACCTGTTCACCTCCGGCCAATCGGTTTACGCCGGTATGGTCTTCTCGTTCCTCACGTTCCTGGTCGGCATCCCATCGGCGATCAAAGTCTGGAACTGGATGGCCACCATGTACAAAGGCTCCATCTCCTACGAAGCCCCCATGCTCTACGCCTTTGGCTTCATCGGCATGTTCACCATCGGCGGGCTCACCGGCCTCTTCCTTGCCACCGTCGCCCTCGACATTCACATGCACGACACTTACTTCGTCGTCGCCCACTTCCACTACATCATGGTGGGATCGGCCATCTTCGGCTACATGGGCGGGCTCCACTACTGGTGGCCCAAAATGACCGGCAAAATGTACAGCGACGGCTGGGCCCGGCTTTCCGCCCTGCTCATCTTCGCCGGATTCAATTTCACGTTCTTTCCGCAGTTCATCGTCGGCTATCTCGGCATGCCTCGCCGCTACCACGCCTACCCGGAAGAGTTCCAGGTGCTCAACGTGATGTCCACCGTCGGCGCCAGCGTACTGGCCCTTGGTTACATCCTCCCTGCCTTCTACTTCGTCCACTCCCTCATCAAGGGCAAGGACGCTCCCATGAACCCTTGGGGCGCAAAAGGACTCGAGTGGGAGATCCAGTCGCCGCCGATCACAGAAAACTTCCTCACCGTTCCCGTCGTGAAGGAAGAAGCTTACGCCTATGTCGAAGGAGGAGGGGGACACCACTAAAATGGCGACCCACACAACTACCGCGCATCCGCCCGGCGATTCGCACGAACACGCCGCCCATCCCGTCGGCTTCGCCCATCAGTTCGAGGACCTCGGCCAGCAACTCGACTCGACCGTGCTCGGCATGTGGATGTTCCTCGCCCAGGAAGTCATGTTCTTCGGCGGCCTGTTCGCCGGTTACTCGATCTACCGCTGGCGTGCCCAGGATGCCTTCGCCGCCGCCAGCAATCACCTCAACGTCCCTCTCGGCGGCGCCAACACCGTCGTGCTGATTTTGAGTTCGCTCACCATGGCGCTCGCCGTTCGCTCCGCTCAATTGGGCGATAATAAAAGCATCGTCAAATGGCTCGTAGGAACTCTCGTCCTCGGCTGCACCTTCCTCGGCGTCAAAGTGGTCGAGTACTCCGACAAGTTCACCCACCATCTGGTCCCCGGCTATGACTTCGTGTGGCCCGTTGCTTCGGAAGCCGCCGGAGCCCAGATGTTCTACGTCTTCTACTTCGTCATGACCGGAATGCACGCCCTGCACATGATCATCGGCGCTGGCCTCCTGCTGTACTTTATCCGCAAGGCCACTCAGAACACCTATCACACCGAATACTTCGGCCCCATTGAAATCATGGGCCTCTACTGGCACTTCGTCGA
>JBGSME010000446.1:0-3559 GCA_041740335.1 Bryobacteraceae bacterium
GATCTTCCACGATCCTCACCGATTATCTGATCGAAAAAACGAATTGGCTCGTTACCGGTATGCGCGTGTCACCCGAGCGGATGTTGGCCAATCTCGAACTTACGCACGGGCTAATCTTCAGCGGGCAGCTTCTCCTCGATCTGTCCGCGGCTGGCATGTTGCGCGAGCAAGCCTATCGCTTGGTGCAGGGGCATGCGATGCGGGCGTGGGATTCGGGCGGCAATTTTCGTTCGGCGATCGAAGCGGATCCGGAGATTTCGAAGTTGCTGAGTCCCGAGAAGCTGACTGAATCGTTTTCCCTCGAACGCCAGCTTGGGAATGTCGATGCTATCTTTCGCCGTGTCTTCTCCTGACGCGATGCCTTTCGCGAGAAAATATATATAATCTTTAATCTTAGCTCTGCGCGGTACCGGCTGTGCTCGCTCGGGCCCAATCCGGTGTCGCCCTAATGTTAATGTTTTCAGTTGAATAGGGGGAAGGCCTCTGGCCGCAGTGGTTCTACCCCCGTCTGGGTTAGGTGGCCTGAAGTGGAGAGGCCTAGCCCATCGGGGAGCAGGGCCTAGACAAGCAAATCCGATTTGGCCCTTGTTTTTTCTTCAACTTCCGTTAAACTGCTGACTAGAGATGCATACCCATAGGGTGAACGGCGCGTCTTCCAAAGTAAGAGATTCAAACTGGAGAGGCCCCATGACTGTCGCCCCCATACTGGCTCGCGTCCTGATCGTCGATGACAACCCTGCTGCGAGGCTCACCCTCCAGACCCTGCTTCGGGCTGGCGGGTACTCGGTGGACGGTGCCGCGTCGGCTGCTGAAGCTTACGGCAAGCTCGATGAAAGCGAATACGCATTGGTGCTGAGCGATTTGGGAATGGAGTCTCCGGACGCCGGCTATCGTGTGTTAGCGCACGCTCGCGGACTCGACTACCGACCGGCGACCGCGTTGATCACCACCCAAAGCAGCCACGATGCCGCACGCGGCGGGAACCGTACTCTTGTCGAGACCGAGGATGTGGAGGGCTTGCTGTCGCAAGTCGCCGATCTGATCAGTTCCCGTGCGGAACGCCGCATGCGCGCCGCAGCCCGCCGATAGGCTTTGTTGCCCGGCGAGCCGGGCCCCAATCTGATACCTTAGTGATTCTATGCGGCTCCGGCTACTCGCGCTCCTGGTTTGCTCTCTCATCCCCTCTTTCTCGCAGGAGCCCATTCAACCAATGTCGAGGATCGCGATCTTCAACGGTCAGGACCTTACTGGCTGGTACACATGGCTCCGCGACCACGGCTATGAGGATCCCAACCGCGTGTTCACGGTGGTGAATCACGCGATTCGCATTTCGGGGCAGGACTGGGGCGGGCTCGCGACCAAACAGAGTTATCGCAACTATCACCTCATTGTCGAGTGGAAATGGAGCGGAGAAACATGGGCGCCACGTGCGGACCGCGCTCGCGATTCCGGGATTCTGATCCATGGCGTCGGCGAGGACGGCGCGTACAGCAAGACGTGGCTGGAATCGATCGAATCGCAGATCATTGAAGGGGGCTCCGGTGACTTCATTCTGGTGGGCGGCAAAAACAAGCCCCGCCTGACAGCCGAGGTGCGCAAGGGTGACCCGGCGATCGAGCAGGACAAGGATCAGCTCTACTGGCAGAAGGGCGGGGAAGCGGTAACTCGTGACCGGGGCCGATTCAATTGGTGGGGGCGCGATCCCCATTGGAAAGACACCCTCAACTTCCGCGGATCGAAAGACGTGGAGAAGCCGGTTGGCCGGTGGAACCGCCAGGAAGTGATTTGCGATGGTGACACGATCACCAACATTCTCAACGGCGTTGTTGTGAACCGCGGCTACGGCTCATCCCACACAGCGGGGAAGATTCAACTGCAATCGGAAGGCGCCACGATCCTCATCCGCAAAGTGGAACTGCGGCCCGTTCCGAAAATCAAAACCAAACGAAACTGACATGCCCAATATCGATATCACACGACCACTTACCGAAGAACAGGCAGCGATTGCTACGCCCGAGGCGCGGCGCTTTCTCCTGGAACTGGATGCCCGGTTCGATCAGACACGGCGCGACCTGCTCGCCAAGCGCGTGGAGCGCCAGGCGGCCATCCGCGCGGGAGCGCTTCCGGACTTTCTTGAGTCGACGAAGGAAATTCGCGAATCCAAATGGCGCGTTGCGCCGATTCCCGTGGCGTTGATGGACCGGCGCACCGAAATCACGGGGCCGGTGGACCGCAAGATGGTGATCAACGCCCTCAACTGCGGTGCCAGCGTGTTCATGGCCGATTTCGAGGATGCCAATTCACCGGTTTGGGAGAACAACATCCAGGGGCAGGTGAACATGCGCGATGCGATTCGCGGCTCGATCTCGTTCACCAATCCGGACGGGAAGCATTACAAACTCAACGACAAGATCGCGACGCTTCTGGTTCGCCCGCGCGGCTGGCACTTGGTGGAGAAGCATGCGCTGATCGACGGACGCCCGATTTCCGGATCGCTGTTCGACTTTGGTCTGTTCTTCTTCAACAACGCCAAGACCCAATTGGCCAACGGCTCTGGACCGTATTTCTACCTGCCGAAGATGGAGAGCCATCTCGAAGCGCGGCTTTGGAACGACGTGTTTGTGTTCGCCCAGGACTATTGCGGAGTACCGCAAGGTTCGGTGCGTGCTACGGTGCTCGTCGAAACGATTTTGGCCTCGTTTGAAATGCACGAGATTCTTTGGGAATTGAGAGACCACTCGGCCGGTCTCAATTGCGGCCGTTGGGATTACATTTTCAGTTTTATCAAGAAGCTCGGCCACGACGCCCGTTTTGTCCTTCCGAACCGGGCACAGGTGACGATGGACAAGGATTTTCTCGATGCCTATGTGCAGCTTCTGATCCAGACGTGCCACGCCCGCGAGATTCATGCCATGGGAGGCATGGCCGCCCAGATTCCGATCAAGGGCGATCCGGAAGCCAACGAGCGCGCCCTCGATAAAGTCCGGCAGGATAAACTGCGCGAGGTGAAGGCGGGGCACGACGGAACATGGGTGGCTCATCCGGGGCTGGTCCCGATCGCCAAGCAGGTCTTCGACGAACACATGCCCGGCCCCAATCAGATTCACGTCAAGCGCGACGAAGTGCATGTCACCGCCGCCGATCTGTTGCGTCCGCACAAGGGCGAAATCACCGAGGACGGGCTGCGGATGAACGTCGACGTCGGGATTCAATACCTCGAAGCGTGGTTGAACGGGAACGGCTGCGTTCCTATCTACAACCTGATGGAGGACGCGGCGACCGCGGAAATCTCACGATCCCAGGTATGGCAGTGGCTGAGGCACGGGGTTGTGATGAGCGACGGACGCACGGTGACGGCGGACCTCGTCCGCGCCACGGTGGCGAAGGAACTGGCTGAGAAGCCCGGCACTCCGAACAAGAAACTTGCCTCCGATCTCTTCCTGAACATGATGACCAACGAAGAGTTTACCGAGTTTTTGACCCTTGTAGCCTACGATCATATCGATTGATATCCTTAAGAAAAAAAGGAGTGCTTTTCCATGCGCTGGATCAACCTTCC
>JBGSME010000447.1:0-4530 GCA_041740335.1 Bryobacteraceae bacterium
CCCCGGCCCTTCCGAGACCGGCAGGGGCACTAGCGGCTCGTTGTCCCTGCCCAGATAGTACGCCGCCGCCTCCACGCGAGACGGGCGTGACTCGGCGTCCACTGACTCGACGATGAGCCGTACGCGAACATCGCGGCCCCACAGAATCGGCAGCCGTCCGCGCCGGAGGTCCTCGGGAGACATCGGGAGGTCTGTACTCTTCTGGCCGGTGGCCATTTCGAGCGTGCCCCGCAACGCGTTGCCGAGCAGTGGGGACTGCGGGTCCCAAATCGCATACAAGCTGCCGTTCTCATTCATCAGCTTGAGGCCGAGATCGGGATCGTGCGCTTTTGCCGGCGTAACAATGCCTGACGGCGTTCGCAGCAACGCGAATCCGCCAGCGGCCAAAACGGCCAGCGCCGCGGCGACGAGCCATAACGGACGGCGGGACCGTTCCGGTTCCTGCCAAAGCAGCTCTGGCGGCGGTTCCTCCAAGCGTCCGTGCGAAAGCGGCACCTCGGGGGACGGGGCCGGAGTGGCAATGGGCGGCGGCGGTTGATCCGGAACCGCGGCGGCCTCGGTGTCCGCCTCGAAAACGCGATAGCTGGAATCGGTTCGGACGGGGCCGGAAGCCGGCCGGAAAAAGAACCCGCCGCGTGTGGGTTCAGACTTCTGCGGCCGCAAGACCAGTGCTACCTGCCAAGGCATGGGAAAGTAGATTTCCCAAACGCGCATGTCTTCGGCGGTGAGGCAGATCGGAGTTTGTGTGTGGGAATGATACCAGCCGACAACGACAAGCCCACCGAGTTGGGGATCGTTGGCGACATCGGCCAACTGGGTTCTCAACCCGCGCTCGTCTTCCGTGGATAGCAGAAATTGACGCTGATGAGTATGGCTACATCGGATGGAGCGGTGCGCTACGATGCGCACCTCGTAGTCGTCCGCGGTGCCGAAGAGAATCCCGCCGATCTCGGTTCCTTCCGCTGTTTCCGAAGCAGCCGTGGCCTCGGAGGCGAGTTGGCGCATTAACGCAGTGGAATAGACAATCCGGCGCGATCGTCCGGGAACCTCCCAGATCGCGAAATCCGACTTTGGTTGGGCCGCGAAAGTAGCCACGATTACTCGCCTAATTTTACCTTACTGTCCGGTTCCGCTGCCGGAGTCCGCTCAAACGTTGAGAGCCCGTCCGGCGACAGGGCACTATTTCATTGATGCGCCGATCCGAAAAATGCGCCATGCACCCCCGCCTGGGGAGTGTTGCTCCCACGCTCAGCGGGTTCGCTATTCTGACTCTGCTGACGGGGATAGCCCATGGCCAAGGGTCGCTTCGCGTAGAAGTGGTGGAGGGCGGTGGGGCAATCCACAACATCTCGGCTGGCGAACCGATGTCGCCGCGGGTACGGGTAACCGACTTCGCGGGGAGGCCGGTCCCATTTGCGGCGGTCACCTTTTCGATGCCGGCCACCGGTCCCGGAGGTTCGGTGGCGGGGGGGCAGCGAGTATCGGTGGCCAGTGACGAAAACGGGGAGGCGACGGTACCGGCGCTCCGCCTGAATCGCGAAGTTGGCGCGTGGACTATCCGTGTGGAAGTATCCTGCCGCGGCCGATCGGGATCGGCCAGTATCGGACAGATCAGCGCAGCGCCGGTTGACGCCTATCTTGGAAAGGGCGCCGTTACAGCAGCTCGGCGGTAGTGAAGAAGAAGGGGATCTCCACAGCCGCGGTTTCGGGCGCATCGCTGCCGTGAACGCAGTTGCGTTCAATGTCGGTAGCGAACCGCTTCCGGATGGTGCCCTCGGCGGCTTTCTCCGGATTGGTGGCGCCCATCAATCCGCGCCAGTCAGCGATGGCGTTCTCTTTTTCAAGAACCATCACGATCACCGGACCTTCGGTCATAAACTTCACCAGTCCGGCGAAGAAAGGCCGCTCGCTATGGACCGAATAGAATCCTTCGGCTTGGGCTTGCGTGAGGCGCGTTTTTTTCATGCCGGCAATGCGGAAGCCAGCTTTCTCAGTGGCCGCGATGATTTCTCCGGCCTGGCCGCGGCCTACCGCGTCGGGTTTAATAATTGCGAATGTACGTTCGATGCTCATAGAAGAGATTGGACCCTTTGGCCGAGATCGGCAGGGGTGTCGCAGACGTGGATGCCGGCTGCGCGCATGGCGTCGATCTTGTCGCTCGCCTTGCCGGAGCCACCGGAGATGATCGCGCCGGCGTGGCCCATGCGGCGGCCGGGAGGCGCAGTCTGTCCGGCGATAAAGCCGACCACCGGCTTGCGGACATGTTCTTTGATATACGCAGCGGCCTGTTCCTCGGCGTTGCCGCCGATCTCGCCGATCATCACGATGACGTGCGTGTCGGGGTCTTCGTTAAACAGGCGGACGGCGTCGGTATGATTGGTGCCGATGATCGGGTCACCGCCGATGCCGATACAAGTGGATTGGCCGATGCCCAAGCCGGAGAGCTGTCCGACGGCTTCATAGGTCAACGTGCCGGATCGCGATACGACGCCGACATGGCCGGCCTGATGGATGTGGCCGGGCATGATGCCTATCTTGCATTTGCCGGGAGAAATGATCCCCGGGCAGTTGGGCCCGATCAGGCGGGTGTGCCGGCCGCGGAGAAACTGCCAGGCTTTCACCATGTCGGTGGTGGGAATTCCCTCTGTGATGCAAACGACGAGCGGGAGCCCCGCGTCGGCGGCCTCCATGATCGCTTCGGCGGCAAACGGCGGGGGCACGAAAATAACGGAGGCGTTGGCGCCTGTGCTCTTCACGGCCTCTTCGACGGTGTTGAACACCGGGCGGTCCAGATGCTTCTGCCCGCCCTTGCCCGGGGTGACTCCACCCACGACGTTGGTTCCGTAGGCAATTGCCTGTTCGGCGTGAAAGGTGCCTTCCTTGCCGGTGAATCCCTGCACCAGCAGGCGCGTATTTTCATTGACGAGAATGCTCATTGTGCCAACCCCACCACTTTTTCGGCGGCGTCTTTCATCCCCTTGGCGACGGTGAAATTGAATCCCGACTCTTCGAGAATCTTCCGGCCGAGTTCGACGTTGGTGCCCTCCATCCGGATCACGATCGGAAGTTTCATGCCGAGGTCCCGCGCGGCGGCCACCACACCGTTGGCGAGCGTGTCGCAACGGAGAATTCCGCCGAAGATATTGATCAGGACGGCCTTCACATGCGCGTCCGATAGAAGAATACGGAAAGCGTTCTTCACCTGCTCGGCGGTTGCGCCGCCCCCGACATCCAGAAAATTCGCCGGACTGCCGCCGGCGTATTTGATGATGTCCATGGTGGCCATCGCCAGGCCGGCCCCATTCACCATGCAACCTACGTTGCCTTCGAGCTTGATGTAGTTCAGGCCGAATCGCGAGGCTTCCACTTCCAGTTGGTCTTCCTCGTTGGTGTCGCGCAGTTCGAGCAGATCCTTATGACGGAACATCGCATTGTCGTCAAGGTTGATCTTGGCGTCCAGCGCAACGACGCGTCCGTCCTTGGTGAGAATAAAAGGATTGATCTCGGCGAGCGAGCAGTCCAGTTCGTCGTAGGCTTTCGCGAGGGCCTGCATCGCAGCCACCGCGGCGCGGGTTGACGAGGCAGGGATTCCCATTCCATAGGCCAGCTTGGCGGCTTGAAATCCCAGCAGCCCGAAGCCTGGCTCCATCGGCACTTTGAGCAGCAGTTCCGGCGTTTTTGCGGCAACTTCCTCAATATCCATGCCGCCTTCCGAGGAGGCCATGAAGACGTTCTTGCCGGTCTCGCGGTCCAGCGTGATGCCGAGGTAAAGTTCACGTTCAATGGGCAGCGTTTCTTCAACCAGCAACCGCTGCACAATCCGGCCTTCGGGTCCGGTCTGGTGCGTGATGAGCTGCATCCCCAGAATCTGGCGTGCCACGGTTTCCGCTTCAATGGCATCCTTGGCGATTTTTACACCGCCACCTTTGCCTCGTCCACCAGCGTGGATTTGAGCCTTCACGACAACGCTGCCGCCTAGCTCCTTGGCCGCCGCCACCGCTTCGTCAATCGTGAAAGCAACGATACCGCGCGGTACAGGCACTCCGTACTTCGCCAAGAGAGTCTTGGCCTGATACTCATGAATTTTCATAGGATTTGGGAGTCTGTGTTAGAACTTTCAATATAACATGGCATTCCTCGATACCCTTCACCGCCTCGTTGCCGGCGAGGTTCTAACGGCGCCGGAAGCTGAACAGGCGATGGGGGAACTGTTGGCCGGAGAGGCATCCGAAGCGCAGATAGCCGGATTCATGATCGCGCTTCGAATGCGCGGTGAAACCTTTCCGGAAGTGGCCGGATTTGCGCGGGCGATGCGCGCGCGGTCAGAGCGGGTGGATGCGGGCGTTCCAGGCCTGCTGGACACTTGCGGCACGGGCGGCGACGGGCTGGCCACGTTCAACATTTCTACCGTGACGGCGCTGGTGTTGGCCGGCGCCGGTGTTCCCGTGGCCAAGCATGGGAATCGATCGATGTCGAGCCATTGCGGCAGCGCGGACATTCTCGAAGCGCTCGGCGTCAACGTCGGGATCA
>JBGSME010000448.1:0-2200 GCA_041740335.1 Bryobacteraceae bacterium
CCGCCGCCACTTGTGCGCACGAACATGGCACTCGATACACAACGTCACCAGCAGCGCCGGATCGTTGTTGCCCGGCGAACGGTGATGCACCACCAACGGACCGGCGCTTTCGCATCCCAAGCACCGGTCCCCATCGCGAGCCACCACGCCGCTACGTTGGCCGCCGAAGCGTATCCGCTCCATCCGCTGCCGGTCGTAACAGGGCCGGCATAGGCCGCGGGCGAGAACGGGCTGGCCGCAGGGACACATGGCCATAGATTACCATAAGAGTAATTATCATAAGTAATGTGATATCCCTATATGCACAATCGTGCAGTATCATAGAGCGCAGGAGGAAGCTACGCTCATGGCTCCCAAAGCGACATGGCTTCTGCGACTTACCGAGATTCAGGCCGCGATCGAAGCGATGCAGGCGCCCCTGTTGGACCGCGCTTCCCTCGAACTGGCCTTCGGCGTCCGGCGCCGCCGGGCCATCGAACTGATGCATCGCTTCGGGGGCTATCAGGCCGGAAAGACGTTTCTGGTGGATCGCACTTCCCTGCTCCGGCAACTGAAAGCGATCGAACAAGGCGCAGAGTTCCAGCAGGAACGGACGCGCCGCCGGAATCTCGCCGAGGAGTTGGATCGGACACGGCTCGCGTTGCCCGGCAAAGCGGTCCGGATCGAGGCCCCCGCCGTCGTGTTTGACCGTCACCTCGCCGACTTGCCGCGAGTGCTCCTGCGGCGCGGCGAACTGCGCATCGAGTTTGCCGGCGCCGAAGACTTGCTCCGCCAGTTGTTGGAACTGGCCATGGCAATCCAGAATGACTTCGAGCGGTTCGAGGAAATCTGCCAACCGGTATAGCGTTATAGCGGTATACTCACAACGAGCTACCTGTCTCACAGGTACCGGAGGAAATATGGGGACTGTCCGATGCGGCCACCGATGCCCCTATCCGCAACCAAACAGCCCGCCCGGCCAGTACTCCAACGCAGTACTGTGGGTGTGTTATGCCGGTATAACGGAATAGTGCTTTGTATTCAATGGAGATATCCCATAAGTAATAGTTTTACCTCCCGTGCGTTGATCTGTTATAGTGGCATAGTGCTAAAGCACTCCGGCGTGACACGTTAAGTCAGGAGGTCCTCTTGGACGAGCGCAAAACAACCGTGGTCGCCATGACCAATCAGAAGGGCGGCTGTGGCAAGACGACAACCACGGTTTCCCTCGCCGCGGGCCTTGCCTCGTTGGGCCAACGGGTGGTGGTGATCGACACCGACCCCCAGTGCAACGCAACCGACAGCTTCGGCCTTGATCGCGATTCCCTGCTCGAGGAGGGCTACTTCACCATCGCCGATGCGTTTCTGGCGCGGCGGCCGTTGAACGAGATCGTGGTTCATTTTCGCGAACGCTTCGACGAACGCCTTTTCCTCGCCCCCGGCCATCGCGGCCTGTCGAGCCTGCCGCAGCGGCTCGAGGCGGAACTCCAGGAAACCCTCACCCAACAGGGCGTCTCCAGCCTCGACGCCGACGAGATCCGGCAGGAACAGCGGCTGCGCCTGAAGCAGTCGATCGAGAGTCTGCGCGGCTTGGTGGATGTGGTGCTGATCGACACTCCGCCCGATCTCGGCTTCGTCATGACGACGTCGCTGGTGGCCGCCGACTGTTTCCTCATTCCCGTCTTCCCGTCCGGGTACGATTTGAAGGGCTTGGAGACGCTTCTGGCAACCACGGAAAAGGTTCGCGCGCGGCTCAACCCCGAACTGCGGCTTTTGGGCGTGGTGCTGGGGAATGTGGATTCAAGCGCGCGCCTCGATGCCGACATTCGCGAGATGCTGCGGTCTAAGTTCGGCGGCGATCAGGTTTTCCGCACAGTGATCACACGGAGCGTGAAGCACCGGGAGGCGCCGGTCTACGGAAAGACGATTTTCGAGCACGCGCCGGGGTCGCCTTCAACCGCGCAGTTTACCGAGTTAAGCCGCGAGGTCCTCGAGCGGCTCGGCGGGACTGCCGGGGTCGGAAGGCGTACGGAAGTGGAAGAAAATAATGGGGAAGGGAAGCAGGAAGTAGCCAATGTCTAAAACGGTACGGGGATTACCGAAATCATTCGACTTGAAAATACCAGCCGGGCCGGTGACCTTGGGCGACTATCTCGACGACACGCCGCCAGCCCCGCCGGCACCCCCGTCGACGCTTCAGCCCGCCACCGCTGCTGCCCTC
>JBGSME010000449.1:0-6351 GCA_041740335.1 Bryobacteraceae bacterium
TGGAGGAATCCTCATGCCCAATATCTACCTGCGAGCCGAAGGCGTAAACCTCGGCAGCTTCGTCTACGATACCCAGGACCTCAGCACAATCCGAGGCGGAGGCTTGGCTCTGCTCGCCCTGCCCGAAAAGGTCGAGAAGGCCATCCGCGCCCGCAACCTCGTTCCCGAGTCCATCATCGCCGGAGCCTCCGTCGCACTCTTCCGGGTCGAGAACGTTCCCGACCCCAATCAACTCCGGCGTCACGTTGAGGACGCCCTTCGCGGCGACAGCCTGCTCGAACACGCCACCATCGCCGTCGATGTCGTTGACGACGCGGGCGACTTCCAACAGGCCCGCGCCTTGGCCGTCGCGAAGAACCGCTGGCGGCAGATGCGCATGTCCACCGTCGTCTATCCACCGCTCGGCGATCGCGCAACGGGCGTCTGCGAGAAAGACTTACTGCGTCCGGCCACCGAGCTCCCGTTCAGCCAAGCCACAAAGCTCCGCTTCAGTCACGGGCGGGCAGAAAAACAGAAATTCTACGACAGGGAAGTCGGCGTTCCGCTAGGCCTCGCCTTCTCGAACGACTTCAACACCCTCACGGCAAACAGCGCTGAACGGGGAAATCTCCGCGACAAGTTGGCAGTTATTTACCTCGATGGCAACGGCTTCGGCAAGCTCCAAAAAGACAACTGCAAGGACAAAGGGCGGCAGGAAAAGTTCTCGACTGGGCTCCGCAAATTGCAAGGCGGACTTCTTGGCGAACTCCTCCGCCCGCTCGCTGAGCACAAGGAAGCCGCGTGGTGGAATGGGGACGACTTGCGCTTCGAAACCCTCCTCTGGGGCGGCGATGAAATCATCTGGGTGGTGCCCGCTTGGCAGGGCTGGCACGTGCTGCAACGATTCTTCGAACTCTCCAGGTCATGGCTTCCTCTGCTGGACCAGACGCTCACCCACGCGGCCGGTCTCGTCTTCGCACACCACAAAGCCCCGATTCACGGACTCACCCACCTCGCCAAGTCCCTCGCCGAAGAAGCCAAGAAGCGCAGGACCGGCGCCAATGCCTTCGCCTATCAGGTCCTCGAATCCTTCGACGATATCGGGCGCCCCTTCGATGAGGGCTTCCTCAAAGCCCGCTACCCGTTCTATGCGGCGGAGCCGAAGTCCCTTGTGCTCGAGGCCGGCAGTATGGAAAAGATTACCGCTCAAATGCCCGCGGCCAGAGCGGTCATCTCCCGCAAGAAACTCCATGAGATTGCAAAGTTACTCATGACGGGCAGATCGAAGGAACTGGCTGAATACACGGAGAAGTTTGACAAGTCCGCGAAACGCTCGCAGGATCCCGAAGTCGCTGGAGCCCTGGCATGCCTCGAAGCCTTCGGCCCTAACTGCCAGGCCAACCATGCGCGCTGGTATCATCTCGCGGAACTCTGGGACTACGTCGACCCGCAGCCGCTCGAAACTCCCGCCGCGAGTCAAGAAAGGAAATCCGCCTGAGATGTTCGCAGCATCCTTTCAAGTCCGGCTGACCCTCGTTGGCCCCATCATCAGCCATTCTTCCTCGATTGGCGGCTACGGCATCGATGCCGTCATGGCGCGAACACGCGACGCCGCCGGCATTGACCGGTTCTATCTCGCTGGGACTCTTGTCAAGGGCCTCCTCGGCGAGGCATGGCAGGAACTGGGCCATCACGGCTGGCGCGATTCCTATCTTGGTGAGATCAGCGACAATCAGAACTTACCCAATCGTGGCTGTATCTTTCTCACTGACTTTATTGATAGAGCCACGCCCACCGGCGGTCTACGTACTCTCTACAGGAACCAGATCGATTCATTCACCGGGTCGGTCACCCGAGGGATGTTCCAAATCCTCGAAGCGCCGTGGAAATCCGGCGAAGACGTTCACTTCGAAGGCACGGTTCGCTTGATCGCGGAATCGCAGGAAAAGGCCGCCGAAATGCGCTCCGCCATCGAGCGTGGCCTCCATTGGATCACCGCCGCTGGTGGCGACCGCACCGCCGGCTTTGGCCGAGTAAAAGAGATCTGGTGTGGACCGCTGGAAAGCATCCAGGTCAAACTTCCATCGGTGGCATCGTCACCGGAATGGCTGCTCGATCTTACCTTTGACCAGCCATTCTGCCTTGCTGTTCGACCCGTAGCCGACAATATCTTTGAATCCGATACCGTCATTCCGGGCGGCGCAATCAAAGGCATCCTCGCCGAGGCGATCACAGGCCCCGGCTTCGAGGAACTCAAGGGGAACTTGCACGCCGTCCGCTTTGCCCACGCCTTCCCCGCCAGCTCCACGGGAGCGAGGCCCGAACGTGTTCCCCTTTCCGTGGTCCGTTACAAACACGACGAGGAGAAATGCTTCTATAACGTCGTTCTGAGTCAGAATGAAGCGCTGAGCAACGGCGAAGAACCGATGTTCCAAATCGACTGGAAGAACGATCCGGTCACCGAACACTGCGGCTGGCCGTCGCTCGATACCGAACTCCGCGTGCGAACCAAGATCGACGACGTAACCCGTCGCGCCGAGGACGCGAATCTGTTCGCCTACCGTATGATCGTTCCCCACGGATACAAGGTGGGCGATACGGTCGAGAACCGGGTTTGGCGCTCCCGGATTTCGCTCGACAAAGTCCCTGAAGGTGCCAGACCTATTGTTGCCGAACAGCTTCGTATCCTTCTCGGCGCCGGCCTCTGTGGCCTCGGCAAAACCAAGGCGTGGGCGCGCCCAACCATACAAGCCGCCAAGCCTCTCCCGTACCGTGAGCGCCCCGATCGCCTCTTCATCGTCACGCTCCAAACGCCCGCGCTCCTTTGCGACCCAAGGGATCTCGCTCCCGATGAAAACGCCGCGGGTTTCGCCACAGTGGAGGCCATGCACGCCGCCTACGAGAAAGCCTGGAACGATCTCTCTGGCGGTGTGCTCGAACTGTCCCACTACTTCCATCAGAACTCGCTTGCCGGCGGCGGCTATATGCGGCACCGGTTCCAATACAAAGAACAGTACCGCCCCTACTTGCTCACCGACCCCGGTTCCGTCTTCGTTTTTCAGGTCAAGGATGAATCGACGGCGCGCCAGCTCGCCGAAGTCTGGCTTCGCGACGGTTTGCCCATCCGCGGCGCGATTCGCGATTTCTACCACCTCGCGGGGCTCGACCCGTCCCGTTGGTGGCAACGCTGTCCCTACCTTCCCGAGAACGGCTTCGCCGAAGTCGCCATCAACAGTGAGATTCACGACACCGAAAAGCACCAGTTGCAAAGAGAGGAACAAGCCCATGCGCACGCGTGATTACCGGTTCCAAAATCGTTACCGGATTTCCGGCATTCTAACCTCACGCTCCGAAATTCACGTCGGCGATGGTGATACGGGAGAGTTCCTTACGCGCGCCAGCGCCCTGAAGCTTCCGGTACCCGACGACGTCGTCGCGGCCGACCCCGAGTTTGCCACCACCGCAACGGCGTTTGACAATAAACCTATCGTTCCCGGCTCGTCCATCAAGGGCATCCTTCGGCAGTGGCTTGACCGTTCGGGTATCGACGGCAAACTCACCGATCGCGTTTTCGGCACTATCGCCGGCGGCGGAATTGCCGTCTTCCACGATGCCTCCTGGACCGGCGGTTCGCACGACATCGCCGCCGGCTTCCGATGGTACGATCCCAAGCGCAAGACCTGTCTAATGCCGCAAGTGGTCATTGACCCGGCCACCCGCACGGCCGCCGAAGGCCTGCTCTACTACACCGAATTCGTTCCCCCCGGCGCATCCTTCCAACTGGAGATCGCCGGGCAGGATTGGACCGCCGAGGACCGTGACCTGCTCCTGTTTGCCCTTGCCCGTGCCTTTTCTGACACGGCGCAGCCAGCCCGAATAGGCGCCAACGAAGCAGGCGGTTGGGGCGAGGTTCGTTGGGCCTTGGGAAAAATTGAAATCATGGGGCCCGAGGAACAGAAGAAATGGCTCGCCGGTCCCGTAGGGCCGTACAGCCAGGCATTCAACACGCTCGCCGATCCCGCTGGCGTCGAGAAAGCCGCATGCGCCAAGTGGAACCCGGCCGCGGCGCCGGAGCGCGTGAGCATCGGCGTCGAGCTCTCGTTTCAAGGCCCATTCCTGATCAACGACCCTAGCCAGGTGCGCTCCCGCGACGAAACGAACCCCGACCCCATTGCCCACGCGATCATCAAGACCACGGACGGGAAATATTGCCTACCCCAGTCCTCCATTCGAGGCGTCTTGCGCGCCCAGGCCCGCCGCATCTTCCAGACTCTTTGCTGGCAGTCTCCCGCCGATCTCAACAAGTTGCCCAAGTCGGGAGCCGAAGTTCGCCGCCGTGACGGCCTCCCGGATCTTTCCCCGTTTTATCGGATGTTTGGGGCAACGGGCTGGCGCAGCCCCATCGAGATCGATGATTTCGCGGCGCTCGCTCCGGTCGCCGCTCACAAACAAGAGTTCGTCGCGATCGATCGATTTACCGGGGGCGCATCCGACGAACGCAAGTTTAACGCGCATGGCCTCTACGCTCCCCGATTCGGTGGCGAGATCCGGATCGAAGTAGACCGGTGGCGGGATGCCGGGCTCGATGGCGGTGCATGGCTACTCCTAGCCTTTGTTCTCCACGACTGGATCGAGGGCGACATCACCGTTGGTTTCGGAGCCGCCAAAGGCTACGGCGCCTGCCGGGCCGTGATCCAAGTACGAGGGGATAGTAAAGAGGCCAGGCTGTTGGCGGGGATCGTCAACCGGGACCCGGTCTCATTGGCCAACGATTCTCTCCTCGAACGGTGGGAGCTGGACTGGAAGCAATTCACCCAATCGCAGGAGGCCGCATGAGCGAGATCTACAATCCCTACAACTTCGTCCCGGTCGCCAAACGAAGCGCCGCTCAAAAGAAGTACGACCTACCACGGGATCAAGGTCCCTCCAAGGGGCATGTTACTCACGAACGCTTCGTCCCCGGCACACATTCCGGCCGGATCATCTGCCGGATTACGGCGAAAACGCCGCTTGTCGCCGGCGGAGAACAGAAACGGGACGATGGCGACTACGCCATCGTCCAGCCCTATCATGCCGGCGACGGGCGTCCCGCCATCCCGGGCTCGGCTCTCCGCGGCATGGTCGCCGCCATTGCGGAAACCGCTAGCAACTCGTCCCTCCGCATCCTCGACAACCAACCTTATTCCTTCCGCAAACCGTTTGAACCGAAGCACACTCTATCCGCGCTTGGAATGATTGTTCGAGACAAGGGGAGCCTGAAGCTGAAGCCTCTCGTTCTCCCAACGCTCGAACGGTCCCACGATGGGTGCGACTTCGTCGTCCCGCCCCGCTTCCGAAAGATCTTTCCGAACAGACCGTACCTCAAGGTTTACTTCGGGGATAAAGCTTCCATCCGCCGCCCCAATTTCCAGGACTCCTCCGCCACGCCTGAGCAGCACGCCAAATGGACCGTACGTCTACTCGACTACAACCCCCGTGGCGGTATCGACCCCATACCCGGTGTCCTTCATTGCAAGGACAAGGGCCGGCAAGTGCCAGAGCATTTTCTTGTCAGCCAGAATCCCGAAGGCGGCGTACCGGAGCGCCTCGGCTACATGCGGATACTCGGCTGCTGGGGAGAGCGGGAGTCTCAGATCCCCGATGGCAAGAAGCACGAACTCTGGTTGCCCGATCCCGGCTCCGACGTGCCGCTGTTACCGCTCGACGAGAAAGTAGTGGATCGTTTCCACTCACTCGCCGACGAGCGCACCGAAGCCAGTATCAAAGCGCGCGATGCCCTTCTGCCTTTCCATCCACTCCCGACCAAACGCAATACCGACCCCAAGTTAGGAAAAAGGTTTCGTCTCAAGCCCGGAGACATGGTCTATTTCGACGTCACAGAGAGCGGAGCGGTATCCGAGATTTCTCTTTCCGCTATATGGCGCGGCCAGGTCAAGACCAAAGACGGTGGCCCCGCTGGCGCACACGCATTCTTCTCAGCCGTCGATCCCGACCTCGTTCCGTTCCGCCGCGACCGAAACGACATCACCATCGCCGAGCAGATGTTCGGATTCGTTGAGGACCTCGATCCCGAGAAGAAGAAGGCCGCGCGCCAGAAACCTGGAAGCCAGCCAGCGATGGCTCTGGCAAGCCGCATCCGGTTTGCCGACGCCCTGCTTCCCAAAGGCGTCACCCGAGATCAGGCTCTGGAACCACAGATGGTGCCTTTGCGAATCCTCGGCAGCCCAAAGCCGCCGAGCCCAGGTATGTACTTCCGTCCGCGCGGCCGTCAAGGGTGGGTCGCGAAGACAGACCTCTCCCCCAAACTTCACGATCCCCAGGGGCGCAAGGTCTACCTACATCACAAGGTGGACCCGAACACTGAGCCCTGGC
>JBGSME010000450.1:0-2538 GCA_041740335.1 Bryobacteraceae bacterium
CTCGCGGATCGGGGACCCTGCAGCCTTTTAAGCCCGGAGCGGCGCATCTGGCGCTGAGGTCCGGCGTTCCGGTGGTGCCGGTTGCGATTCAGGGAACCGATCGCGTGATGCCGCGCGGTGCCTTGCTGCTGCGGCCGGGGCTGATCCGCCTGATCGTCGGCGACGCCATTTCCACCGCTGGATTGGATGCCTCGGATCCGGACCTGTTTACACGGGAACTTCACGACCGGGTGAACCAATTGCTGACGGCATCGCCGGGCACCCCTTGAACACGACTGTGTATACTCGTTAAGACGCCATGCGATTCGGTCCGTTTCTTGTACCCCTCGCCTTGATGGCCCAGACGGTCTCGTTTGAGGACTACCGGCCCAAGTCGACTCTCGTCGTTCCGGAGCACAAAGTCACCCGTGCCCGATTCCCGTTCGTTGATATACACGGCCATCCTCGCGGCATGATCGCCCCGAATCGCATCGACCAGCTTCTCAAAGAGATGGACGAATTGAACATGGCCGTGATGGTCAATCTCGACGGGCGCAGCGGCGACAAACTCAAGCAAACCGTAGACGCGCTGAAGGCCAAGGCCCCGAAGCGGTTCGTCGTCTTCGCCAACCTCGATTTCACCAATATCGACGATCCGGCGTGGAGCACCCGGGCCGTCAAGGCGCTGGAGCAGGATGTCGCCCACGGCGCGGTTGGCCTCAAGATCTACAAGAACCTCGGCATGGATCTGAAGGATTCCCGCGGCAAACGGCTTCCGGTTGACGATCCGCGCTTCGACCCCGTTTGGAGCGCCTGCGGCCGCCTGAAGATTCCCGTGCTGATCCACACCGCGGACCCTGCGCCATTCTGGCTGCCGCACGACACCAACAACGAACGGTGGCTGGAACTGAAAGAGATGCCCAACCGGACGCGCTCGCCGGAAAAGTATCCACCGTGGGAAAAGATCATCGGCGAACAGCACCATGTTTTCCGCAAGCACACGGGCACTAACTTCATCAACGCGCATCTGGGCTGGTATGGCAACAACCTCGGCGAGTTGGGACGCTTGATGGAAGAAATGCCGAACATGTACACCGAGATCGGGGCGGTGTTGGCGGAACTCGGACGGCAGCCGCGATTCGCCCGGCGCTTCTTCATCCGGTTTCAGAACCGGATCCTGTTCGGGAAAGACACCTACAACCAGGCGGAATACCACACCTACTTCCGCGTGCTCGAAAGCGCCGACGAATATTTTGACTATTACCGCCGCCGCCATGCCTTCTGGCAGATGTACGGGCTGGATCTGCCTGACATCGTGCTCAAGAAGGTTTACTATGGCAACGCCGCGCGGCTGATTCCGTCTCTGGACACAGCAGGGTTCGCTCAATGAGTTCGAATTTCACCGCCATCGATACTTCGACGCTCCCGTGGGAGGAGCGATACAACGAGCACCTGGGCCGCACGTTGTACCGCAAGAATCTGGTTACCGATCCCGATACCGGGATGGAAGTGCGCCTGGTGCGATACCCGGCCGGGGTGATGAACACGCGCCATACGCATCCATGCGCGCACGGCATGTACGTGCTCGAAGGAACGTTGGTGACAAACGAAGGCTCGTTCGGGCCGGGTCATTTCGTATGGTTTCCCGAAGGTCCGGCGATGGAGCATGGAGCAACCGCGGAGACCGACGTGACCGTGCTCTTCATCACCAACAAGAAATTCGAAATCCACTACCAGGATTGAAGCTGTGCCGGTAAGCGGTCAACTGAACCTTTTCGAATTCTTCACCCTCTCGCGGATTGTATCCGTTGTCGTAGTGCTCGCTTTTACGTGGATGCTGCTGCGCTACGTGACGACGATGCTGCACGCGGCCAGCGCGCGGACGCCGCGGGCGCGGTTTCTCATCAAGTGGGCGGAACCGATCCTGCGCATCTCGCTCTGGTTCATCGCGATGCTGATCTGCTTCGATCTCATCGCACCCACTCGGGAGACTTTTCTGGCGGCAGTCGGTTCGGCGGCAATCGCGATCGGGCTCGGCGCCCAGGACCTCATCAAGAATCTGGTGGGCGGGCTCGTCATTCTCACTGACCGTCCGTACCAACTGGGCGACCGTGTGAAGATCGGCGAAGCATACGGCGAGATCGATCACATCGGGCTGCGCAGCACCAAGCTAACCACACCGGACGATACACGGGTTACGATTCCCAACGCCGACATTCTCTCGATGCAGGTGTTCAACGCCAACTCCGGCGTGCCGGATTGCCAGGTGGTGACCGATGTCTATCTGCCGCACGGCGCCGATCCTGTGGAAGCGCAGCACGTAGGCTACGAAGCCGCCTACACGTGCCCGTTCCTGCACGTCGCCAAGCCCGTGGTGGTGCTCATCTCGGATGTGCTGGACCAGCGCCTCTACATGCGAGTCCGCGTGAAAGCTTACGTGTATGACCACCGCTTTGAGCCGGCCATGCAAAGCGACATCACGGTGCGCGCGAAGCGGGAGTTCCTGCGGCGGGGCATGCTGGGCGGGGCTACCGGGGTTAGTGCGTCATCGCATAGATG
>JBGSME010000451.1:0-4959 GCA_041740335.1 Bryobacteraceae bacterium
GGCTACGGGGAGGATGTTCTTACCGTCGATCTTGTGATTCGCGGGCAGAGAGACTCCGGCGGCGGAGCAAGCGGTGGGGAGGATATCCATGGTCATGACGGTTTCACGGATGGTACGGCGCGAGGGGATGCGAGCCGGCCAGCTCATGATGCCAGGGACATGCATGCCGCCATCGAATAGAGAAAACTTGAATCCGCGGTAGGGCGTGTTGTCACCGGCGGTGGCGGGTTGTTGGTTGAGGCCAGCGCGAGGCTCAGTGGTAGCGCCGTTATCGGCGATGTAGAAGATGAGAGTGTCCTCGAGCAGGCTGTGTTGGGCCAGGGCGGTACGGATGTTGCCGACCGCATCGTCGACGGCGGCGAGCATGGCGGCGTAAGTGCGGCGTTCGGGCGCGAGATTGGGGAATCGATTCAAGTAGCGGGCGGGGGCGTGCATTGGATAGTGGGGTGCGTTGAAGGTGACGGTGAGGAAGAATGGGTCAGTCCAATTGCGGCGGATGAACGAGGAGGCTTCGGCGCCGATGCGGTCCGTAAGATATTCGCCGTCCTCGAAGATTTCGTCGCGATCGCGGAAGAGGGAATGGAAGTTGACGGTACGGCCACGGGCGGTCTCGCCCCAGTAGTAGCGGTGCGAATAGAAGTCGACGCAACCGGGAAGGAAGCCGTAGAAATAGTCGAAGCCGTGGGCATTGGGAGTGGTCTCGGGAGTGTCGCCGAGGTGCCATTTTCCGAGGAGTCCGGTGCGGTAGCCTGCGCCTTTGAGGATACGGGCTGTGGTTATTTGATTTTGCTCGAGCGTTGCGCCGTTGCCGGGGATGCCTGCGCGGATGGGGTAGCGGCCGGTCATGAGCGCGCCGCGTGCTGGCGCGCAGACGGGCGCGTTGGAGTACCAGTTGGTGAAGCGGGCACCGTTGGCGGCGAGCGCGTCGATGTTGGGGGTCCGCAGGTCATTGGCGCCGTAGCAGCCGAGGTCGTGCGCGCCTTGATCGTCGGACATGAGGACGATGATGTTGGGGCGGCGGGCTGAGGATTGGGCGAAGGCGGGCGAGGCGGCACCGGCGGTTGAGAGTAGTTGGCGTCGGGAGAGTTGCATTGGCGGTATGCTTTCGATTTTAGCGGTGGTGGCGGCGGCGTGGATGGCCAGGGCGGTTTGTCGCCGATTGCTGACGGGCGGCCTTGGTCATGGATTCGGTGATGGAGGTGTAGGCGTCCGGCTCGGCCGGAGTCAATGTGAGAAAAAGGGCCCGCTACGCGGGCGATGATCGTGACCCATTACACCGGAGCACTCCTGTTCTGGTGACGTCGTTCCGGCTGGACGGTGCTGCACTCCTGGCGCCTTACGTCAACGACATGGGAGCTCTTTTCGGAGATTCCCACAAGGGCCTCCGAAACGGCGGCATCTACCTTCTTGGCCGCGCCAGGAGGGCATCGGCATTGGCTTACAACTAAAAGGGGACATCATGCAAATCATCGGTTGGTATCAAATTCGGACTGAAGACGCAATGCGATTTATCAAAGGGGGGCTCGACGGCCCAGATTCGTCTATTCGGGATGCGACCCTCGGGGCATTGGGCGACATGCCAAGAGAAGTTCGTAATAGGTTCACAGGAGACCTCCAACGTTTGTCTGGGCTTGACAACGTACCAACTGTTCGTGCAAAAGCCGCTAAAGTTCTCACTTCCAGCGAACCGTAGCTGCATCTCATAACGCAATGCCCGCGGCAAGCGAACTCGCACGGAGGTAACGTTGGATAAACTGTCGCCGGGCGGCTTGTACGAAGGCTTAGTCGAAATCCGGGGTGAGAGATATCGAAGACTGCGCAGTTGAGTTGGCGCTCCATCATGTACAGGCTGGGGGGCAAGCCGCTATAGTGCGGAACTGCGTATACCACCGCCGGAACACCTCCTCCAGTTCGTTGTCTATTTAACCGGTCGGATGCCTCGGCTGGCATGCCGAGTCCGGAACTCGAATGTTTGCTGACTACCGCTCACGGTAAGGAGATGACCAACTGGAACGTACACCGAACTACCCCGGGAGGAGTCGGGCCCGATCGCTCACACGCTCTTGCGGCTTTCGCGGCTAGGTCCCGATGCTCGACGAGGAACGGTGGTTACAGATCGGCGATCGTGCCCTTGCTGGTAGTGAACCGTTCCGTCTCGACGCCCATGCGCTGCGCGATGGAGAGGTGTAAGTTCGCCAGCGGGGTATCCTTCGGCAACACAAGGTGTCGTCCAGGATTGAGCGTGCCCTGACCGCGGCCGGCCAGCAGGATCGGAAGATTCCGCGTGCTGTGGCCGTTGCCGTCCTTGAGACCGGACCCGTACAGCACGATGGAATTGTCGAGCAAGGAGTCGCCGCCCTCGTCGATTCCCTTCATCCGCTCCAGAAGATACGCCAGTTGCGAGATGTACCAGCGGGACACGCTGGTGTACATTTCGGTCATTGACGATTCCTCTTTGTGGTGCGAGATCGCGTGGTGATCGCCCTTGACGCCGTCGAGGAAGGTGAAGTTCTGGCGGCTGAAGCCGTGGGCGAGCATGAACGTCGTTACTCGCGTGGAATCGGTTTGGAGAGCAGCCACGAGGAGATCCATCATTATCCGCACGTGCTCGTCACGCCGTGCGGGAATTCCATCGCCGGGCCGCTGGATGTCCGGTTTCGACCGTGGCTTCCACGCGGCTGCGCGGGGTGAAAGTGAATCGCCGATCCGCTTCTCCAACTCGCGCACAGAGGTAAGATACTCGTCGAGCTTGCGGCGGTCACTGGTTCCGAGCTTTCGTTCGAGCCGTTTTGTATCTTCGGCGACCCGGTCGAGCAGGCTCCGTTGTTCTTCCAACTGCTGGCGCGAAGCGTTACCCGCACCGAAGAGCCGATCGAAGACGGCTTGCGGCAGGATCTCGGGATCGACTTTGGTTTGCGGACCGGACCAGGATACCGACGACGCGTAGGAGATCGGCAGATCGTTCTCGCCGCCCGCGCGCGGCGGTTCGGTGCCCACTTCGAGTGAAGCGAATCGTGTCTCGCGGCCAAGACGCTGGGCGATGAGTTGATCCAGCGACACACCCATGTTCGGTTTGAACGCGGGAGCGTTGGCATCCTTACCGATTGGCGTACCGGTGAGAAACGCGGAGGTTGCGCCGACGTGACCCTTGGCGCCGGAACTGAGTTGAGAAACGACGAGCAGGTCGCGTTTGTGCGGTGCGAGCGGCGCGAGGATCTTCGAAAATTGGTAGTGAGCGCCAACGCCGGTGACATCCCATGCCTTGGGATAGACTCCGTTGGGCTGAAAGATGCAGATCAACCGTTTCGGCGCGCCGGAAGAGGGGACCCGCGGTGCCGCCATCGCTTCGAACCATGGAAGGGAAACGCTGGCGCCGATGCCTCGCAAGACCGACCGTCTGGATAAAGGTTTCACTCTTGTTCCCCCTTGGGCGCGCCCTGGTGGCGGAACGGATCACTCTTGACGATTTCGTTCACGAGCGCCGCCGCGCGATTGCCGTTGCCGGCCAAGCCGCGAACGATGCCCTCCACCGCGCCTTGATCATAATATCTTAATTCTCTGCCGAGGGCGAAGCGGAGCATTCTGGCGGCGAGGTTTTGGATGACGTCCGGCTCGCGCTTCAGCAGGAGCTTCTTCAACTCAGCGGGACCTTCGAACGATTCACCGGAATTGAGTCTTCCGCGCGCGTCGACCGGCTGCCCGTTGTCTTCGGTCCGCCAGCGGCCTACGGCATCGTAAGTTTCGAGTCCGAAACCGAGCGGATCCATTCGGCTATGACATCCGGCGCACTGGGGCGCTTGGCGATGGAGTTCCAGCCGTTGGCGGAGTGTAAGCGACTTTGTCTGAGCGGTGGTTTCGGGAAGGTCAAAGGCGGCGGGCGGGGGCGGCACTTCTTCACCGAGCAGGGTATGCATGATCCATTTGCCGCGAATAACGGGGCTGGTACGGACCGGGGTGGACGTGGCGGCGAGGATACTGGCCATGCCGAGGATGCCTCCGCGATTGGGGTCAGTAAGTGCGACGCGCCGCAATTCCGGCCCTTCGACGCCGGCGATCCCGTAGTGACGGGCAAGGGGCTGGTCGAGAAAAGTGTAGCTGGCGTCAATGAGGCGAGTAAGTGGGACGTTATCTCTGAAGATACTGGCGAAGAAAAGATTGGCCTCGCCGATGGCGGATTCGCGCATCGCGTCGTTGAAGGTGGGAAACAGTCCCCGATCCGGGACGATGCTCTTGCCGAGTTCGCCATAACCAAGCCATTGAGAGAAGAAAGCGCGGATGAAGGCGGCCGAGCGAGGGTCAGCAAGCATGCGGCTTGCCTGCTTTTCGAGCACGGCTGGCTGGGAGAGTTTGCCGGAAGCGGCGAGGCGCGTCAGTTCTTCGTCCGGCATGGAAAGCCATAAGAAGTAAGAAAGGCGTGAGGCAAGTTGGTAACCGCCCAGCTTCACCGCGCGCCCGGGTTTGGGATTGTTTTCGACGCGAAAGAGGAAGTTGGGAGAGATGAGAATGGCTTTGAGTGCGAGGCCGATGGCGTCGTCCGGCGCATCGCCACGATCCAGCGCCTTTCGGTGCAGGCCCAGCAGGTAGGCGAGTTCGTCTTTCGTCACGGGCCTGCGCCAGGCGCGCCCGGCAAAGGCCGAGATGGTTTCCCGCGGAGTGGAGCGAAAGACGAGGGAGCCATCGCCGTGGGTGTTGGGGAGTTCCTCGATTTCGGCGTAGTCGAGCGAGAGCGTCACGGGTTCCGTGCGTTTGCCTTGCTGGTCCGCGATAACGGCGGGATAGAAGTGCAGCGAGAAACGATGATTGCCGGCGGGAACGTGGACCGTTGCCGTGTAGACAGTGGGCTTCAGTTTGGGCGCCGGGACGGGGAACTGTGCCTTTAATTCGTTGGCAATTCGGAGGGCGACGCCGGGGATGGTGCCTTCGCGCTTGGAATCGCCTCCGGCGCGGATTCGAATGGTG
>JBGSME010000452.1:0-4170 GCA_041740335.1 Bryobacteraceae bacterium
CCCAGCCGCCGCGGGCTTCCGCGCCGGCCCATTGCCAGGACGACGCTACGTGCGAGGCAGGCGCCGCCCGGTGTTTCGACGCATAGCAGGCCGTCCTCACGGCGGCTGACCTTCTCCACGCGGGTATTGGTTTGAATGCGAACACCGCTACGTTCGATCAACGCCTCCCAGGTGTCCAAAAGTTGTTGCTTGCTGGCTCCGTCGCTCACCGGCAGCGCGCCGTAGAGCGGCATCTGGAGAGGTTCGGCGAAGACAGACTTGTCGTTGGGATAGTTGCGGATGGTGGAAGCCACTTCGCCTTGTTCGAGAGTCAGGTAGCGGAGTCCGGCGGCCTGGGCCGCGAGGGTGGCGCTCAGTCCACTGGGACCGGTGCCGACGATGATGACATCAAACACGGCCGCGGCGGCCGGCGGCACCGGTTCGCGAAGGTTTCGCTGCAGGGCCTCAATCACCATCCGCCCCTCGTTGATCGCATTCTTGATCAAGCCGAGTCCACCGAGTTCGCCGGCGATATAGAGGCCGGGCACGTTGGTCTCGAAATTTTCGTCGATCTGGGGGACTCGCACAATCTGCTTCGCGTCTCGAATCGAGATGACGATGCCTTGCGTGGGGCACGCGGTGGCGCAGTCTCCGTGAGTGACGCAGAGGCCGGGATGTTGCAGGAATGCCCTGCCGCCGGCGATAGTGAGCGCGCCTTCCGGACAGGCTCGGACGCAATTACCGCAGCCGATGCAGAGCGAATCGTCCACTACGGGCGCAGGCCGGCCAACCATTTCGCCCGGGTCTGAAGCGGGATTGCCGGCGCCTCCCCAACGCGTGTGGCGCGCCTGATTCCGTGCTGCCGGATGCATCCACCTCCAATAGATGGCGATGGCGAGCAGGGTGACGGCACTGCCCAAGCCGAATGAGATCAAGGTTTCCATAGGTATCCTGAGCCGGGCTTGGCTAGTAGTAACCGAGGTAGAGAACTACTACGACATGGGCAGTGGCGAACAGCACCAGCGAGTAGCTGAAAGGCCGGTGGACCACATGCCAGAGATAGAGCAGGCGGTGCAGTTGTTCCCAGAAAAGAAGGCTGGCGGCTAGCGCGCTGCGTTCACGGGCCGCGCGGAGGGCCGGCCTCAGTTCCAATGGGAGCCCGCTGAATCGCAGTTGCAGCCAGCGGAACTCGCGTTTCATGTCGAACCAAAGAAGCCATGCAAGCGCTATCGGCAGCGACATGCGCCGCACCTGCTCGCCAGCGGGGAACACGAGCAGGGGAGGCAGACTTGCGGACTGCTCGGCCAGTTGGGCGCAGAGCCGCTCCGCCTCGGTGAGCGATAACTCGATCGCGTCGATCCGCCGCGGAATGCTGCCGTAGAGATAGCGGCCGAGTACACCGCTCGATACGACGCCGAGCAGGATGCAATAAGCGGTACCGGCAATACCCTCCAGCCGGAACGAGGAATGAAAAGTCAACAGAATCGGGGCGACTGCGCCCCCGATGACGTGATAATCGAGCCATTGCTTGAGCGTGCCGAATCCCGCCATCCGGCTCCAGTATTTGCGGAGCGGATAGAGGTACATGCTCAGAATCATGACACCGCCGGTAATGCCGAGAACGTGGCCCACGGTTCCGCTTGGTTTCAGCAGCGGATTGAGCGGGGAGAGCAATCGCTCAGCCCGGTTGAGGCGGTAGTAGCCGGCGCCCTCTACCAGCAGCACACCAGACAATAGAAGGCAAACCAGCACAGCGGCGGCAACAACGATACGCCGGCCCGGCGGGGGCTGAAGGCGGCGCCGGCTCATGGATGCCGGTGCGCGGCCGAGTACGGCCGCCGGATTCATTTCAGACCCTCGCCAGGCGCGCTGATCGCTGAATTCACGTCGACGCTGAAGAGCCGGTATTTCGTGAATTTGTGCAAGTTGCGCCAATGCTGGTGAGGCGTTTCCACCTCAACCAACGCTTGCTCGGGCAGCCAATAGAGTTCCGGTTGCCCGGCGAAGTGAACCGGCGAGTAGCGCACGTCGGCCTGCAGCACTTTCAAGCCGGCGTCTTCCATATCGTCCTGCAGGGACGCCAGGATTCGGACGACGCTGCCGCTTGCGGGATCGATCCAGGCGGTTCCTTTCCAGGCAAGCGGATACTCGCGTTTGCGCAGCTTCAGAAGCGACGGCGACCGTGCCCCGGCGACGTGGCGAAACTGCACCTGCCATAGGCCGTCGGCCGACGCCACCGGTTCGGAATACTCAAAGGCGTTTTGGAAATGGGGATGAAAAATGAAGGCGAACATCGAGAATCCGTTGGTGACCAGCAGCGGCAGGTTGCGAGGCGCGCCCTCGGCCTTGACAATGGGCTCACGCGATTCATCCACCATCAGTTGATTTCCGGTCAGTTGCAGAATCGCGAGATAGTCGAATGCCTGCTGCTGCCGGAACTGTACCTTACCGTTTGCGGCAAGCTTAACCTGATCCACCGTTTCGATGCAGTTGACCGACGAGAGCTGGCCCCATAGCCGGTCCGCCGACGCAGCGGTTCTGCTGAGTATCGCACTGCGCCCGGGGACGGTGGCAGGCTCTCCCCAGAGAGCCGGTAAGATACAAAATACGAGCAGCCGAAAGTGTTTCATAGCTAGAACCTGTACCCTATGTTGAAAAAGATCTGTGTGTATCTTTGCGTTTGGCCGCGGTACACTGTCACACCTCCGCCGACAAAGTAGCGGCTATTGAACGTCCAGTCGCCGCTACCGTTGACGTAACTGGCGCGGGTCTGCGCCGTCAGCGCGGACAAGAAGCTCTGATGCCCGGCCTGCACGTCGACGCGCAGCGCTTCCAGAAACTGGCGGGAAAACGATAGCGCCTGATAGTGCCCCGTTCCGAACGCGCTGTTGAATCTCGAGTAGTGATAGTCGGCGCGAAAACCGGTGCGGAAGAGATTGTCGGCGGTTACACCGTACATCTGATTCAGAGTCGACTTGGGGTCCGTTCCGCCATTGCTGCGGCCCAGGCTGGCATAGACGGAAACGCGGCGGGTGATGGAAACGCGCGTACCGAAGCTGACCCCCTGGAACAGCAGTTTGTCGAGCAATCCGGTCCCGGCCAGCCGCGGATCGAACGTTGGGAAGTCGCGAAAATAGTTATAGTTGACATCGAAGGAGACCCTTTTATCCGGCTCGACACGCATTGTGGTGAAGTTGCGAGCTACCGACGCACCGTTGGCGGTTGGGCGTTCGGTGGTGGGATGATAACGGTCGAACTCGAGTTGCTCGAACAGTGTGAACTGGCGTTTGAAACTGATCGTGTTCTCGGTGAACAGAAACTCGCGTTCAGGCTTCCAGCGGATGCGCGACAGAGCCAATCCAACCGTGGTTGAATACTTGACGTTCTCATAAGCGCCGGCGTCGTAGTTGATGAATACTCCCGCCATCTTGCGGTCTGGATTGTAATTCCACGAGGTCGGATCCGGCGTTGACCCGGCAAACGCTCCGGTGGTGACTGACGGGCTCAGGCGGCGAGCCACATAGCCCCCGTCGATGGTGCTGAGGCTTGGCGCCCAGGGAAGATAGGTGCGGCCCACACCGGCTATCCATCTTGACTTCGGGTTGTTGTAGGTGAGCGAGAGGTGGTAGGTGCGGTTCAGCAGGTCGTTGATGGTCACCAGTTGCGTTGAACGCGACTGATTTCGGATTCGCGTATAGCCGCTCAGGTTCCAGTAAGTGCCGCCGATGCGGGTGACATCGGCGCGCAGAACCAAGCCCATCTGAGTTGACGGCAGGCCCGCGCGGTCGCGAATGCCGCTGTACTCGAATCCGACCCGGCCACGAAAGCGATTGATTTCGGGCAGCTTCGGATGCGGCATATACTCGCGGACCTCTTCGTCCAGCGGATCTCCTTCGGTAAAGGCCACTGTCTGGACGTATCCCCGGGTGCTGCCGGAAGCGAGCAGCAGCGCGATGATCTGCGCGTCTTCTTCCGACAGCGAGGCGGTGTCGCCAGCATTAACCAAGGCGCCCGGGGTGCGAATTTCGCACAGCGCCGATGCCGACGCGACCGAGACTACTTCCAATTCGATCGGCGGGTCTCCTACCGCTTTTTGGATCGTGAGCTTCATTTTCTCCGCGAGGCCGGCAGCACGGCCGCCGTCGAGATAGACGGCGTTGTCGGCAATATACTTGACACGAAAACTGGTTC
>JBGSME010000453.1:0-3303 GCA_041740335.1 Bryobacteraceae bacterium
GCTGGAAAGACATGAAGTTTGCGCTTCCGAGCTTTCGACTGTCGGTGAACTATGCCGACTGGGAACACAAAGAGCTGGAAGGCGATACGGTGGGAACGTTGTTCCGTAACAAGGGAGTAACTTACCGGGGAGTTTTCCAGCAGCGCGAAACCGGCCGGCTTACGGGCAGTTTCGGATTCCAGGGCTCGCATCGCGACTATAAGATCACCGGCGCGGAAGCGTTGTCGCCGCCTGTAAATCAGGACAACATCGCCGCGTTTGGGTTGGAGGAGCTGAAGTTTGAGCGGTTTCGCTTGCAGATGGGCGGCCGAATCGATAACACCCGCTACGATCCGTTGGGCTTACTTTCCCGATCATTCAGTGGCGTCTCGGGCGCAGTGGGCATTTATGTTCCTACCTGGAAAGACGGCGCGTTGGTTACTAACTTTACTTCGTCGTTCCGGGCACCGGCGCTCGAAGAGCTTTATAACAACGGTCCACATGTAGGGACGTTGACCTTTGAGATGGGCGACGCGAGTTTGCAGCGGGAGCGCAGCAACGGGTTTGACGTGGCGGTGCGTCATTCGGGGAAACACGTTCGCGGCGAAGTGAATTGGTTCTACTACGACATCGCCAATTTCGTGTATCTGGCGCCGACCGGCGCGGTACAGGATGGGCTGCCAGAGGCCAACTACGCGCAGGCGGACAGCCGTTTTACGGGGGCGGAAGCGGGCTTGGATCTTCGCATGCACGAAGGGCTGTGGCTGAATCTGGGCGCCGATGCGGTGAGCGCGCAACTGAAGACGGGAACTCCATTGCCGCGCATTCCACCGATGCGTGGGCGTATCGGGTTCGATTTTCGGAAGGGCGGTTTCAGTCTCCGTCCGGAAGTGCGTGTGGCGAAGGATCAGGACCGTGTGTTCATGAGAGAGACGCGGACGGCCGGATACACGGTCTTCAACATGAACGCATCCTACACGATCGCGCGGCAGCACAACGCGCATGTTTTCGGATTGGACGCGTTCAATCTCGGCGACCGGCTCTACCGGAATCACCTTTCGTTCATCAAGGACCGGGCTCCGGAGATCGGACGTGGTGTCCGGTTCACTTACACGGTTCGATTCTTCTAGTTTTAAGAAAGCAGAGGGTTAGTCGCGCTCCGGAACCGGACGGCGCGGACCGGAGGCGATCCGCGGAACACCGGCATCCGGTTCCCGGAGCACTGGGGCGCGTGGATGGGGAGGTCTCGCTAACCATGAACGCGTCCCGATAAGAGTAGTGTAAGGGTTGTGTTCCGCGCAATTAACCCCGTCGGCAGGTTAGGCCGGGCCACCGCTGCAGGGGATACCGGATTGAGGTATGTACCGAATAGACTGGTAGGGCGATGTCCTGGATCCCGTTTGCTCTCCTGTCGGCGTTGTTCGCGGCTCTCACTGCCATTCTTGGTAAGAAGGGCGTGGAGAACATCGATTCGAACGTGGCAGTTGCGATCCGGACCACGGTCGTGGTGATTTTCGCGTGGGGAGTTGTTGCGGCGGGGTCGCGGGGTATTGTGCCGCGGGCGATCCCCTGGCAGTCGTGGACATTTCTGGTGCTATCCGGGCTGGCGACCGGGATATCGTGGTTGTTCTATTTTCGTGCGTTGCAACTGGGGCCGGCCAGCCGTGTTGCCCCGGTGGACAAACTGTCGGTGGCATTGACGATCGTGCTGGCCTTCTTGGTGCTGGGCGAACGTCCGACGGCCGGCAGTGTGTTGGGCGGGTTGCTGATAGCCGCGGGGGTGCTGGTGGCCGTGCTGGTGAGGTAACGTCTACTTGTACTCCACCCAGACCGGGGAGACCCAGACCACTTCGCCGTCCTGCTGCAAGCCTCGGACATAGTAGTAACTGGTTTTGCCGGTGCCGGCCTCGCTATCCTTCCAACGGAACGAGACTTTACTCTGGTTGGGCTCAGTGGTGTAGACGTACTTACCGTCTTTCACGATCCAGACTTTCGCGAACGGCCCCGTGCCTTCGAGTTTCACTTCCAGTTCGACGGCTCCGGCGGAAGAGAACGCGTCGCCCATCAGGTGTTTCCCACGGCTGCCGTCGTAGGCGAGGAACTCTGCGTAAATGTCGTCGGTGGCGCCGTAGACATGCCGCTTCTGGAACGCTTCAAGAAGCCCTTCGCGCGTGACATCGCGGGTGAGTATGTTGCAGTAACTCATGTGGGTGGAGATGTGATCCGAACTTGCCTGGAAGGCCATTTTGTAACCCATCTCGAGGGCAAGACTTACGAAACCTTTCGGCCGCCAGCCGCCGATCGAATCCGTGTCTTTGTTGGTGCGCGGGGCGCCGGGCATCTCATAGTTCTGCCGGTCACCCTGGTAGATTTCGACGACTGGCTCAGAGAGTGGATCGTTATCCCGCCAATCGGTACCCATGTTGGTGCCGGAAGTATGCATGGCCGCGACGCCGTTGAACTTCTTCAGATAGTCATAGAGCATCTGCGTATCCGGGGCGCGGACCACGTTCTCGGCGGCCGTAATCGGCAAGCGAGGCAGCGTGCGGACGCCGCGTTGGGCGAATACGACATTGCGATGGCCCTCCGGATATCGCACGCTGCGCTCATAGGAGAACATGGGCACGAAGGCGCCCGGCGTATAGAACATGTCGGTGAGTTTTTGCGTGATCCACCAGGTGTATTCCCGGCCGCCGCCGTTGTCGTGATCGCAGCAGCCGACCCAGTCCATGCCGGCCGCGTCTAGCATATAGCGCCATTGCTCGAGGAGAGAGCCGTCGTTGCCGCCGTCGGCGGAGACCTCGCTGTGACGGTGAAACTCGCCGCGTACGATGCGGTATTTGCCGTCGACCTTGGCGGAACGCATTCGCTGCCACACCTGCTTCTCGATGATCTCTTCGGTCCCAAGGCTGCCGGTCGTCTGGCGCGCGGTGTCCTTGGCTTCCAGTTTTCCGGAACCCGGATTGAGTTGGACGGTGTTCAGCCAAATATCGTTGTTATAAGGATCTTCGACGATGCCGGCGAGCGCCGCGGCGCGATTGCGAATACGGTGAAACTCCCGGCGGCCATCGGCGGACCCGATCACCATGGCTTCGCCGTTTGCGGCGGCGACGATAGCGGGGCGATTGTCGAGGAGATTGTCGGAATGCATGAGGTAGATGGGGCCGGTCCACTGGGTGCCGTCGTAGGAGATCACCCATTCCGACCATGTGGTGCCGAGCGGATTCCACCAGACGGGATGATTGGAGCGGAAAGCCATCCAGAGGCGTCCGGACCCATCGACAGTGATGCGCGGATAGCTATTCCTGGGGGCGGAGTTGTTTT
>JBGSME010000454.1:0-3411 GCA_041740335.1 Bryobacteraceae bacterium
GGCGCGGATCAGATCGTCGGGCGGGATCTTGATTCCGAGATTCACCACCCGGTAACCGTTGTTCGAAAGGATGATCTCGACAAGGTTCTTGCCGATGTCGTGAACGTCTCCCTTCACCGTGGCGATGACAACTTTCCCGCGCGTGGAGGAATCGGTCTTCTCCATGAACTGTTCCAGGTGTCCGACGGCGGCCTTCATCGCCTCGGCCGATTGCAGCACCTCGGCGACGATCAGCTCGTTGTTATTGAACAGGCGGCCAACCTCGGTCATGCCGGCCATCAGCGGACCGTTGATGATGTCGAGCGGCGCGGCGCCCTCGGCGAGCTTCCGGTTCACATCGTCGATGAGCCCGTCTTTGCTGCCCTCGATGATGTAGTTGCCGAGGCGCTCGTTCAGCGGAAGGGCGGCGGCGGCAGTCTTGTCCTTCACTTTGGCGCCGCGGAAGTGGTCCGTAATCGCGGCGATGTGATGTTGATTGATGGCGGCTCTCTGTTCGCGGGATTGCTCGCGCCAGTCGGCCGGCGCTTCCGGCATCGATTCCGGAGGCGTGTTGAACAGCAGATCCTCGGCGAGTTTGCGCTCGTTTGGGGGAATGGAGGCAAAGCGCTCGAGCTTTTCCGCGTTCACGATCGCCATATCGAGCCCGGCGCGGGTGCAGTAGTAGAGGAATACGGAGTTCACCACCTCGCGCGCCGCCGGAGGCAGCCCGAAGGAAACGTTCGAAATTCCAAGCACCGTCTTTACGTGCGGCAGGTTCTCTTTGATGAGACGCACGCCCTCGATGGTCTCCACACCGCCGCCGATATAGTTCTCGTCGCCGGTGGCGCAGGGGAAGACAAGCGGATCGAAAATGAGATCCTCGGCGTGAATGCCGTACTTGCCCGTGAGCAGTTCCAGGGACCGCTGCGCGATGGCGAGTTTCCGCTCGCGCGTAAACGCCTGCGCCTGCAAGGGATCCTCGTCAATGCAGCCCACAACAAGCGCCGCCCCATAGGATCGCGCAATGGGACACATGATCTCGAACTTCTCTTCCCCGTCTTCGAGGTTGATCGAATTGATGATGCCCTTGCCCTGGCAGTATTGCAGCGACATCTCCACCGCCACCGGATCGGTGGTGTCCACCATCACCGGCGCGTGAACCTTCTTCACCAGCAGGTTGTAGAAGTGCGGGATGTCGTCCTTTTCGTCGCGCTCGCTTTGTTGGAGGCAGACGTCAACGATATGAGCGCCGTTGCGGACCTGCTTCTTCGCAATGTCGGTGGCTTCGTCGAACTTCTGTTCGTTGATGAGTTTCTTGAAAGCGCGGGACCCGATGACGTTGGTGCGCTCGCCGACAATCAGCGGCCGGTTGCTGTGATCGGCCTCCACCAGTTCGATGCCGGAATAGTAGGCGCGATGCGTGCGGCCGGGAATCGAGCGGGGCGCGCGGCCCTCGATCATCTTGACAATCGCGCGGATATGATCGGGCGTAGTGCCGCAGCAGCCGCCGACGAAATTGAGCCAACCGTGATCGACAAAGCGCTCAATCTGCGCGCTGAGGCTGGCGGGCGTTTCGTCGAATTCGAGCTTTTCGTTCGGCAGGCCGGCGTTGGGATAGCAGGAAAGCCGGGTGTGCGCCATCTCGTGCATGGAGCGGAGATGGTCGGTCATGAACTCCGGTCCGGTGCCGCAGTTGAGTCCGATCGAAAGAAGATCGGCATGCGCAATGGAGGCGCAGAAAGCGTCGGCGGTCTGGCCGCCGAGCATGGTGCCGGTGGGCTCAATGGTTCCCGAGACCATCACCGGAATGCGTCGCCCGGTTTCGCGCCCCAGCCGCTCGGCCGCGAGCAGTCCGGCCTTCACGCTGAGCGTGTCGTTGCAGGTTTCAAACAGCAGGATATCGGCGCCCGCCTCCCACATGGCCTTTACCTGCTCGTAGTAGGAGTCCCGCAGTTCGTGAAACGTGACGCCGCCGGTGAGGCTGATCGCCTTGGTGGTTGGACCGATTGACCCGGCGACGAACCGCGGCTGTTCGGGTGTGGAGTACTCGTCGGCCAAGCGGCGCGCCAACTCCGTGGCCGCCCGATTGATTTCGACGATCCGGTGCTCCAGGCCGAAGTCCGCCATTGCCACGCGCGTGGCATTGAAAGTATCGGTTTCGATAATGTCGGCGCCGGCGTCCAGATAGGCCCGGTGAATCCCTTCGATGATCGCCGGCCGCGTCATCAATACCATCTCCGGGCAATTCTCGAAGTGGGAGCCGCCGTAGTCCTCAATGGTGCATTGTTGCTGTAGCAGCGCACCCATTGATCCGTCTATGACGAGGATGCGCCGGTGCAACGCGTCCATCAGCGCCTGGCGCCTTATTTCTCTGCTGTCCATGGTTTGGTTTGGGAGGAGCTTTCGCTTTCTTTTAGGGTACCCTGTTTTATGCCCTTTCATCGCCGAAGCTTCCTGAAAGCGGCGCTGCCAGCCGCGGCCGCTTCCCTTATGCGCGCGCAAATCAACGCCCCGAATATCGTTTTCCTGCTCACCGACGATCAGCGCTGGGACACGCTCGGCTGCATGGGCAACAGGATTATTCAGACGCCGAATATTGACCGGTTGTCCGAACGAGGCGTCACCTTTGAGAATCACTTCGTCACCACCTCGATCTGCATGACCAGCCGCGCGAGTATATTCTCCGGACTCTACGCCCGCTCGCACGGCATCACCGGATTCGCCACCTCATTCACCGAAGACCAATTCTCTCGCACATATCCGGCCCTGCTGCGCGGCGCCGGCTACCACACCGGCTTCATCGGCAAGTACGGCGTGGGGAACAAAATGCCCACCGGGATGTTCGACTACTGGAAAGGCTTCCCCGGCCAGGGAAAGTACTTCCCGGATGGCGAGCCGGGTCCGCACCTCACCGGGCGTATGGGAGACCAGGCGCTCACCTTCCTCGACAGCGCGCCTCGCAACAAGCCCTTCTGCCTGGCGGTTAGCTTCAAAGCCGCGCACGTGCAGGACGAAGACCCGCGCCAGTTTCTGCCGTCGCCGGAAAGCGATCATCTCTATCGCGACACTCGCTTCCCGGTTCCCGACACTGCCGATCCGCGGTTCATCGATCAACTGCCGGTGGAGGTGCATCGGTCAGAGAACCGGCGCCGTTGGGCGGTGCGCTTCGGGACGCCCGGGTTGTTCCAAACCTCGGTGCGCAACTACTACCGGCTGATCAGCGAAGTGGACACCGTGGTCGGGCGTATCCGCGAACAGTTGGCGCGCATCGGGGCCGCGGAGAATACGGTGATCGCCTTCAGCGGAGACAACGGATTCTATCTCGGCGAGCATGGGTTGGGGGGCAAGTGGCTGATGCACGAGGAGTCGATCCGCACGCCGATGATCCTCTACGACCCGCGCCTTCCGGCATCGCTGCGCGGCGCGCGCCGT
>JBGSME010000455.1:0-1777 GCA_041740335.1 Bryobacteraceae bacterium
CCGGCCGCCTATGTGGACCGTCAGATCGAGATGAACCTCGAGAGCCGGCTGCGTGAACTGGCGGTGCAGGGGATCGATCCGAGAAAATTGAAGATCGATTGGGAAGAGCTCCGCAAGAGCCAGACGCCAAAGGCGATGCGCGACGTGAAGGCGTCGCTGATTCTCGGCAAGATCGCGGAGCGGGAATCGATCGGCGCGACGCAGGAAGAAGTGGATCGCGAGGTGCAGCGGGTGGCGCGGCAGATGAGGGAGCCGGTGGCGGCGGTCCGAATGAAGCTTGAAAAAGACGGGTCGCTGGGCCGGATTGTCAGCCGGATCGTCACCGACAAGGTGCTGAACTTCCTGTTCGAGAAGTCAAGGAAGGTAGCGCCGGAGAGTGTAGTCAAGGCCGTGGAGGAATCCGCGGACGAAGAACAGGGCTAACCGAACCCGCCCGGGTGCGTCACAATAGAAGATGCATATGAGACGCTTGGCATTTGCGATCGCGATGCCCTCACTGGTTCTGGCTCAGGGCTTTGGCGGGCTGTTCGACAAAGCGCCGCCGGACGTGGAGCAGGGCTTGCGCGCACGCGTCGACCATTTCTACCTGGCCCACAAGGAAGCGAAATACCGCAAGGCCGACGAGGTAGTGCATGAATCCGCCAAGGACTTGTTCTTCGGAGCCGAGAAGGTCAGCTTCCGTGAGTACAAACTGGTGAGCGTGACCTGGGATGAAGGGTATTCGAGAGCTCGTGTGGTGGTGGACATCGACACCGACTTCTTCTTTCCCGGATTCGGCAAAATGGCGATCCACCGGCCGCTCACGTCTTTCTGGATGCAGGAGGCCGGCCAATGGTGGTGGTACGTTCCCAAATTCGACGGCCGCGATTCTCCGTTCGGAATCATGGAGCCGGGGCCGGACGCCAAGACGCCGGGAAAGCCTTCGGAGGCTCTCGAAGCGGCTTGGACCAAAGGGGCGGTGAATCCGGAACAGATTCGGAATACCGTGCGCCCGAACAAAACAGAGGTATCGCTTTCGAGCGATGAGGTCTCGCACGACGAAGTCATCATCAAGAGCGTGTTCGACGGGCCGGTGAAGCTGCGGCTGGACGCGATCGACTATCCCGGTATCACCGTGAAGCTCGACAAAAGCGAGATCAAGAAGAACGAAGAGGCTAAACTCACTTTCGACTTCAAGCCGTGGAGCAAGGCCAAGAAGCCTGACTTCCGCGCACAGGTTTACGTGGAGCCAATCGGTTCGATCATTCCGATCGAGGTTCGCTTCCGTTTTCCATCGCAGTAGCGCGCCGAGGCACGTTACCATACAAGATTGAAGTTCGTCTAATCCGCTCATGCGAGGTCACGTGCCGTTTTCCAGATTTGTACTTCTTGCGGTCGCGCTCGCCGGCGCGGCCTTCGCTCAAACCACCCTGGGCACCGTTCGCGGGCGGGTGACCAACGCCGATCCGGAACCTGTCCAACTGACGCATGTTGAGACGGGCCGTGTACGGCAATCGGCCACCGGGCGGGACTTCGTTTTTACGCTGCTGCCACCGGGCCGGTACAAGCTGGAGGCCGCCAGCCCGGGATTCCATGCGCAGACGCGAGAGTTCACGCTGCTCGTCAATCAGGAGATCCGGCTCGACATCGAACTCGCGCCGGCTTCGGCCACCTCGGTGGACGTCACCGGCACGCGGGAATTGTTGAAACTGCAATCGGCGCATCTGGGGGCAACGGTGGAGAGCCGCATGATTCAAGGCTTGCCGCTCGACGGGCGCAACTTTCTCGAACTGTCGCT
>JBGSME010000456.1:0-3356 GCA_041740335.1 Bryobacteraceae bacterium
CGGCTTCCCGTAGGCCCGTTTTGCTACCATCGACCTTGAACCCTATGATGTCGCCTCAGCAAGCCATTGAGATGTTCCAAAGCGACGATCTGATCGGCATCGGCATGGAAGCCGATGCGGTTCGCCGCAAACTTCACCCCGAAGGCGTGGCCACCTACATCATCGATCGCAACATCAACTACACCAACTTCTGCACCGAATACTGCAGCTTCTGCGCCTTTTACAGGCCCATGGGCCACAAGGAAGGCTATGTGCAGCCGAAGGAAGTGATCTTCGAGAAGATCCAGGAAACCCTCGACCTTGGCGGCACCGGCGTGCTGATGCAAGGCGGCCTGCATCCGGATTTGAAAATCGAATGGTACGAGGACCTGTTCCGGTCAATCAAAGAACGCTTCGCGATTCACCTGCATTGCCTCTCCGCGCCGGAAGTAACGAATATCGCCGCCGTGAGCGGCCTCAGCCTACGCGACACCATTGCCCGTCTTCGCGACTCCGGGCTCGATTCCATCCCCGGCGGCGGCGCGGAGATTCTGGATGACGCCGTTCGCCACCGCATCAGCCGTCTGAAGTGCAACACCCAGGAATGGATCGATGTGCATCGCACCGCGCATTCGCTCGGCATGCGCACCACGGCGACCATGATGTTCGGCTGCGGGGAAACGATTGAGCAGCGCGTGAATCACCTCGAAGTGGTGCGGCAGATCCAGGAAGACACCGGCGGATTCACTGCGTTCATCCCGTGGTCGTTCCAGCGTGAGAATACGTCTCTCGGACGCTTTGTGAAGGAAGAGGCCACGGCGGTCGAATATCTCCAGACGCTTGCTATCTCGCGGCTCTACCTTCCGAACATTCTCAACGTGCAGTCGTCATGGGTGACCCAGGGATTGAAGACCTGCCAGGTCGGCCTCCGCTTCGGCGGCAACGACGTCGGCAGCATCATGATCGAGGAAAATGTGGTGTCGGCCGCCGGCGCGCACAATCAAGCCACGGAAGAAGATCTTCGCCGCATGATTCGCGACGCGGGCTTCGTCCCCAAGCAGCGCGACACGCTGTACCGGACTTACTTCCTCAATTAGTCGCGGCCGCCGGTTCTAAACGAATCCGTTCCGCCGCCGCTGCTTCCACCGCCTTGCGCGAATAGGGCATCGGATGATATCCGCCTGACGCCCACTCCTTGAGCAGGCTGTCGTAGAACGGGCTCGAGGGATCGCCCACTTCGCCTGGAACGTTCGTCATCACCGAACGGTCCCAATCGGCGGTGTCGAGTATCTGGCGGTAACTCGCTCCATTGGTCTGGCTGAATCCTGGACCGCTGGTTGAGTTCACGGTATTGCCGTCGCCCGGCCGCGCGATTGGGCCGCGGTGAAACCCCTCTCTGTCCACCGGATGCTGGAACGTGATGGTGTGCAGCTTGCCCCACTGCCATTGCGACATGTCCTTCCCCAGGGCCTTCTCCAGATAGTCGAGCGCCGCTGTCAACGACTCGCGGAATGCTCTCTCGTCGGGCGCGCCGTGGAAGTCGCCGAGCGTCTGGAACAAGCCAATGCGCTTGCCCAGCCGCGAACCGTAGAAGTAATACGGCAACAGAGATGACCACGCTTCGTAGATCGCCGCCTCCGCCGAATCCGTCCGCAGGCGGCAGCAGTTTGGCCGCGATCCGAAATCCCTGTAATCGAGGTCCCATCTCGCGATCATCTCGAGCGCACGTTCTTCGCGCTCCGGTAAGTCGCCCTTCTTACGCTGCCAGTTCAGGATCATGGACCGGATGATGCGCGCCGGGTGCGACAGCACGTCCTGCTGCATCCGCTGCATCATGGGAATGTCGAGTTGGTATTGCGCCCGCAGGATCTCCTCGAGCCGGAACGCCCGGAACGGCGGCGCCCATTCATAGCCGAGAGCGTGCGGATAGTTCTTCGGAAGGATATTATGGTTTGCCGTCCAGATGGCCCCGAACGGCGGATTGAAGGCGCGCGGGTTTTGCGCAGGGTCCAGATATCCGGACCATTCGTACTCGCCGGTGTGGCCCGGCACCGGCAGCAGGCCGGTCCCTTTGCGGCGCACCGGTGTCATGCCGGAGGCAATCCAGCCGATATTGCCCGCGCGGTCGGCATACACCAGATTCTCCGACGGCACTTTGTAGTGCTTTACCGCTTCTTCGAATTCGCCCCAGTTTCTTGCCCGCAGCAGCCGCAGCGCAGCCAGATAGCCGGCCGTGCCCGGTTCGCTGCCCACCCACTTCAGCGCGTACGCGCGATGGCGCCCCAGATCCTCGGCCAGCACCGGACCATGCATCGTGTATCGCAACCGAAGCTTCCGCGGCTTCGCCTCGCCCTTTACCGCGAGCGGCTCATCCACTACCACCATCGCCTTCCATTGGCCCTGGTACTCGTATTCGTCCGGATTCACCGGGTTCAACTTCTCCACGAACAGATCCGCCTGATCGATGCCGACGATTGTGAAGCCGAAGCCGGCTTCTTCGTTGTGCCCCAGCGCGATGCCGGGCAGTGCCGGTTCGCCCGCGCCGATCACGTTCCAGCCGGGGGCGACGAGGTGTACGGTCTTGCGCAGCGACGGAATGTTCACCGGGCGATGCGGGTCATTGGCAAGCAGTGGCTTTCCGGTTGCCGTGCGCGCGCCCGACACTACCCAGTTATTACTTCCCTGATCCTGCAGCCGGACCGGACCCACCGTTTCGTTGTAATCGGCGAGGATCTCCGGGCCGATGCCTTCGAGATCCAGTCCGTCTGGAATCTCGATCTTCACCGCGGGGTCCGGCGGCATATATCGCTGAACAAGGTCCAGCCCGAAGCGTTGGATGTCTTGGGCGCGCTGCACCTCGCGCGTGAAATTGCGGACCATCAGCAATCCCGCCACGCGCGCCGTCACATCCTCCGGCGCCCACAATCCCGGCCCATACCCTGCCGCTTTGAACTCCGCCGGAAGCCTCCCGTTGAGTGACCGGATGTAGGCATTGATCCCGGAAGTGAACGCCGTCGCGATCTGCTTGGTGTCCGGCGAATAACTTTCCCACTCGCGATCCCAGTCACCACGGAACTTTACCAGCCGCGCGATGCGGTCCCTTGGGACCGCTGTGGCGCCCAATACTTCGGCCAGCTTTCCGGTGCCGACGCGCCGCCACAGATCAATTTGAAACAGACGATCCTTCGCCGTCACCCAGCCTTGCGCGAAAAACAAATCCTCCGTGTTCTGTGCGTAGATATGCGGCACGCCCCATTTGTCACGCAGGATTTCCACCGGACTCTTCAGACCGTTCGCGGTTTCGCACCACGCCGGCAGAGCCAGCAGCAACAGCCATGGGTATCGTTTGCTCATCGATTCCTTTTCGCCCGCAGCGC
>JBGSME010000457.1:0-4330 GCA_041740335.1 Bryobacteraceae bacterium
AAGTTGCAAAGCGTTGAACGTGATGCCGAGCCGGCGCGCGGGAACGTGGATCGTTTGCGGAGGCCCCCCGCCCCGCGTAACCGTCACCTCGAGATTGGGCGAATGAACGTCGAGCAAGGCGCCGGTGCCTCTCAGCGGTTGGCCGCCGATCGCATGGACGGAGTCACCGGGGCGGAGCCCGGCTTGGAGCGCGCCTTCGGTGAGAGTGGCCACCATCCGCGTTCCTTCGGTAAGAGTGAAAGGAATCGCGAAGCGAACCTCCGAGTCGGCTGGGCGCGCCAGTGTATGCCACGTGACAAGAGCCTGGTAGGCCGCCGACACGGCGAACAGCGCGGCCAACAGCATATAGGAGAAAACGGCTGGTTTCTTCACGATGGTCTCTGCATGATTTTAGTCAAGTTGGGCCCGCCAACGACACTGCTGGGAGTACACTGTGGGGTAGCGTGGCTGGCGAGACCATTTCCCATTTTGAAATCCTCGAACCTCTCGGTGAGGGCGGGATGGGCGTGGTGTCTCTGGCCCGCGATACGCGCCTCGGCCGGTTGGTGGCGCTGAAAGTTCTGCATCCGGAATCCTGTTGCGATCCCGATCAGAAGCAGCGCTTTCTCCTCGAAGCGCGCACCGCGTCTTCGCTCAATCATCCGAATATCGTCACCATCTACGAAACCGACACGGTGGATGGCGTGGACCTGATCGCCATGGAATACGTCCGCGGGCGGACGCTTGACCGCATCACGGCCGGCCAACCTCTGCCCGTGGACCAGACACTGCAATACGCGATTCAAATTGCCCAAGCACTAGAAGCCGCTCACGGCGCCGATATCATCCACCGCGACATCAAACCGTCGAATATTATGGTGAACGACGCTGGCCTCATCAAGGTTCTGGACTTCGGCCTGGCCAAGATTCGCGCGGTTTCTGCGGTCGATAGGGCCCTTGGCGCAGGAGTCGAGACCGCCCTTGGCGGCGAACAAAGCACCGCCAGCAGCCCACGTACCGCCGACGGCGTGTTGATGGGAACGCTCGCCTACATGTCTCCAGAGCAGGCCTCGGCCCGCCCCGTGGATGCGCGTTCGGATATCTTCGCGTTCGGCGTGGTCCTTTACGAGATGCTCGCTGGAGTGAGTCCATTTCGGGCGGCAAGCAATGCCGAACTCGTGTCGGCCATCCTGCGCGACGATCCGCCGCCAATCCCGTTGGCGCAGCCGGGAGTTGCCCAGGACCTTGAAAAGTTGGCGCGGAGATGCCTTCGCAAAGATCCGGGCCGCCGGTTCCAGTCGGCCAGCGATCTGAGAGGCGCGCTGCAGGACCTGGAAGAGGAGAACGCCAAGCCATCGACCGCCGACGGAGCCGGGCCTGCCGGAAAGCAGCCGGTCCGCCGCGGGTTGTCCAATGGAATCCTCGCAGCGTTTGCCGCAATCGTAGTGGCGTTGCTCGCCGCGGCATGGTGGCAGATGCTCGCTCCCACAAAGGCCCCGCCGGCATCGCCGCTTGTTCGAATAACCTCCGATCCCGGGCTCACTTCGTTTCCCGCCATTTCGCCCGACGGAAGCCTGGTAGCCTACGCCACCGACCGCGCCGGCAAAGGTCAGCTCGACATCTGGGTGCAGCAGACCTCCGGCGCAACGCCGATCCGCCTCACCGATAACCCCACTGACGATTACGAGCCCGTCTTCTCGCCAGACGGCGCGCAGATCGCCTACCGGTCGGAACGGGACGGCGGCGGCATTTACGTGATGCCTGCCCTGGGCGGCCCATCGCGCCTGATTGCACGAAAGGGCCGGAGCCCGGCTTTTTCGCCGGACGGCAAGATGATTGCTTACATGCAGGGCTCCTCCGGCGTCGGCGCTACATTCTCGGCCGGAGCCAGCAGCCTGTTCGTGGTACCGGCCACCGGCGGCGATTCGGTGCGTCTTGCGCCCGATTTCGTTGTCACGCATCACCCGCAATGGAGCCCGGACAGCAAGCAGGTGATCTTTGTCGGCAACAAGGAATTGGGTCCGCCAACCTACGATCTGTGGGTAGTTCCGGTGGAAGGGGACGCGGCGCCACTGAGAACCGGTGTCTTTGAGTCGCTGCGCTCCCGCGGCTCAACGCTTGGCCCGTATCCGTTCGCCCTGGCGGGCTCGTCAGTGGTGCTCAGCGTGGGCGCTGGCGACAGCGTGAATTTATGGCGGGTCCATCTGGACCATTCCACATGGAAGCCCTCGGGCCCCCCCGAGCAGCTCACTCACGGCACCGGCCGCGAACTCGAGCCGTCCCTGGCTCGCGACGGACGGCTGGTGTTTTCGAGCGGGCAGCAGAACAGCGATCTGTACGAACTGCCCGTCGACCCGAACAAGGGAACCGTGACCGGCGAACTGCGCCAATTGACCCGCGAAGCCGGCGACGACTACTATCCCGACATCTCCGGCGACGGGTCCGTGGTCGCCTTCGTTTCGCGCCGGTCCGGTAACGAAGATGTATTCCTGCACAACGTCCACACCGGAACGCAAGGTGCTCTGCTGGTTACGCCAAGCCGCGAAATGTATCCAAAGGTGTCGGCGGACGGGAGTGTGGTGGCCTTCACTTCGATTGACCAGGGCCGCAGAACGATTCTCTACATGCCCGCCACCGGCGGCGTCGCTTCGAAGCTCTGCGAAGATTGCGGCCTGGTGAGAGACATGACCGCCAGCGGTGATCGGATCCTGGTTCAGATGGGTCCGCCGCCCTACGTCGGCATTATGGATGTGGCAACCCGCAAGGTGACCACCCTCCTGAAGCACGACCGTTTTCCTATCTACGCGCCCAAACTTTCGCCCGACAGTGTTTGGGTGGCATTTCAAGTGGTCGATAAGCCCACTTCGCGCACCATCTATGTCGCGAGAATGGCTTCTCCTAAAGAATGGATCCCTGTCACGGATGGAACCGCCATGGATCGAAGCCCCTATTGGTCCCCCGACGGAAAGCTACTCTACTATTTGTCGGAACGGGATTCGTTCCGCTGTATATGGGCGCAGCGGCTGGATCCATCCACGCGCCGCCGTTTGGGCGAGCCCTTCGCCGTGGCGCATTTCCATGACGCTGTGCGCTCGATGATGAACCTCGAGGGTCCGGCGCAGGTGAGCGTCACCGTCGGGCCGGACCGGTTGGTGTTCAGCATGGGCACCAGCACCGCCAACGTCTGGCTCGCCCGGCTCCCTTGATATTGCACGCGCTACACTGGTCGGTTGCATGAAAATCATCATTCTGGAACAGCCCGGCCATTTTGCCGTTGCGCAGTCTGATCCGCCCGCGGCGCCCGGCCCTGGCGAAGTGTTGCTCGGCGTCCGGACCATCGGAATCTGCGGCACGGATCTCCACGCATACCGCGGGCGCCAGCCTTTTTTTCAATATCCGCGCATCCTAGGGCATGAACTCGCCGTGGAAGTTCTTGCGGCCGGCGACGGCGTCACCAACGTCAGGCCCGGCGACCGTTGCGCCGTCAACCCCTACCTCAACTGCGGCGCCTGCCAGCCATGCCTGCGCGGCAAGACGAATTGCTGCGAGAAGCTGCGCGTGATCGGCGTGCATATCGACGGCGGCATGCGGGAGCAGATCGTGCTGCCGGCCACCCACGTCTATGCAAGCAGCAAGCTGGCAACGGGCCAGCTCGCGCTGGTGGAAACACTTGGCATCGGATGTCACGCCGTAGGCCGCGCCGCCCCTGAACCCGGTGAAAGAGTTCTAGTGATCGGCGCCGGCCCCATTGGCCTGACAGTGCTCGAGTTTCTGCGGGTTGAAGGAGCCAGCGCATGCGTGCTCGAAATCAACGCTCAACGCCGCGCCTTCGCTGCGAAAATGTTTCCCGAAGCAGCCCAATACGATTCCGCCGAAGCGGTGTTGGCCGATGAACTGCCGACCATCGTGTTTGATTGCACCGGCAACAAGGATTCGATGATGGGCGCGTTCCGATTTCTCGCCAACGGCGGCAAGCTCGTGTTCGTCGGATTGTTCGTGGGGGATGTTACCTTCAACGATCCCGACTTTCACCGCCGCGAAGTTACTCTGCTTGCCAGCCGCAACGCGACGCCGGCCGAGCACCGGCGGATTCTCGGATTGCTCGAAGAAGGCCGGATCGACACCACACAATGGGTGTCGGACCGCATCTCGATTGACGCGATGGTTGACCGCTTTCCAACCTGGCTGGACCCGGCCGCTGGTGTTGTGAAGGCGCTGGTGGATTTCTAAGATCAGGAGTTTCGATTCGATGGCAAACGTTAAGAATTTCATGGATCTCAGCGGCCGCGTCGCCGTGGTCGTCGGCGGCACTTCCGGCATCGGCCGAACGCTCGCCATCGGCTTGGCCGAG
>JBGSME010000458.1:0-5988 GCA_041740335.1 Bryobacteraceae bacterium
TTGCCACGATCTGGGCTTGCCAGGCGGGCAAGGATGTCTACGTGGAAAAACCGGCCAGCCATAACATCTGGGAAGGCCGGAAGATGGTGGAGGCTGCCGCCCGCTACAACCGGATCGTGCAGACGGGGATGCAGAGCCGCAGTATCGTCCATAAGAAACGCGCCATTGAATTGCTGCGAGAGGGGGCGATCGGGAAGGTTTATCTCGCCAAGGGCATCTGCTACAAACGCCGCAAGACTCTGGGCGCTGCTCAGTCCGCCGTCGCGCCTCCCGCCGGTGTCGATTTTGACTTGTGGCTGGGTCCCGCGCCGCTCCGGCCGTTCCAGTCCAACCGCTTCCACTACAACTGGCACTGGTTCTGGGATACGGGCAACGGCGACATCGGCAATCAGGGCGCCCACGAAATGGATCTGTGCCGCTGGGGTCTCGGCAAATCGACTCTACCGCCGAGCGTCTATTCGTCTGGCGGCAAGTTCGGCGTTGAGGACGATCAGGAAACGCCCAATACGCAATCCGCCATCTTCGACTATGGCGACAGCCAGATCATGTTCGAGGTCCGCGGGCTGCTCACGAGTGGGGAAAGCTCCATCGCGTTTGACGGCAATAACTTTATTGGAAACCTATTCTTTGGCACAGAGGGCTTCCTCGCGGTGGACTCCCAGGGATTCCAACTCTACCTCGGCGAGAAACGCGAACTGGCGCAGTCGATGAAAGCGGTGGAGCCCAACATCTGGGACACTGCTTCTCATCTCGCGAATTTCATCGGAGCGGTGGGTTCGCGCACAGCCGCCAGTCTCGCCGCCCCGATCGAAGAAGGGCACCTTTCTGCGTCGCTGTGCCACTTGGCCAACATCAGCTATCGCCTGGGCCGTCAGCTTCGCTTTGATCCGGAAAACGAGAACTTCGGTTCCGATCACGAAGCCAACCTGCTACTCGCCCGCGACTACCGGCCGCCGTTCGTCATCCCGGCTTAAATCAGAAAGTCAGTTTCAGCCCGAGCTGCATCGATCGCGCTGCTTGCGCCACGGAAATGACGCCGAAGTTCGGTGAGCCGAGTGCTGACCCGGGTTCCTCGAAATTCGCATGGTTCAACGAATTGAATGCCTCCAACCGGAATTGAAGATTCCAGTTCTCGAAGAACTTGAAGTTCTTGAGCAAGGAAAGGTTCAGGTTCGCCAGGCCCGGTCCGGTTAGCAGTGAGCGGCTGGCATTTCCGAACGTGAACTGCGGTGGCGCCACCACGGCCGTTGTATCGAAGTAGCGCTCCACGCGGCGATCGCCGGAGGGAAGAGCCGGATCGCGGAGCACATTCACCCGCTGCCCACCCGAGAAAGCGTTCAGCGTATTCACCTGCGTGGTGAGGCCGAACGGGCTGCCTTGCTGCAAGGTAAGGATCGCACCCACGTTCCATCCCCCGGCCAGCACAGCCACCGGACCCTGGTTCAGGTATCGCCGTCCCTTGCCCCATGGCAGCTCATACACCGAACTGAACGCCAGCCGGTTCCGCACATCGTTGCCGGAAAGCGCCTTCTCCGAGCGGCGGTCATAGTAGTTTTGAATACCCGGCGTAACGCCGATTTCCTGCGCCGATGGCACATCGTCGATGAATTTCGAGAACGTGTAGTTGGCCAACAGATTCAGCCCCTCGGAGAACCGCTTTTCGAACTTAAGGTTCACGCCGTGATACGACGAGTTGCCCCACATCGGCGCTACCGCGCTGATGTTGCCGAATTGCGGAAACGGCCTTCGCGACTGCGCATTGCCGGCACCCATCAATTCCGGCCGCACCTGATTGATGTTCGTATTGGGTCCGTTGAGCTTGTGCCCCACGGTGCCGAGATACGACACCTCGACAATCGAGTTGTGCCCCACATCCTGCTGCACGGAAAAATTCCATTGCATGGTGTAGCCGAGGCGGCGTACCGGTTCCACGAAGTCGAACGCCAGCGCCGCGGCTTGGCCCACTCGCACGGCGCCATAGGCCGGGCCGAGGTCCGGACTGGTGAGCCCGCCGGGGAAGCCGTCTTTCAGATAGAACGGCGCCGTGATGCCGTTGTCGGGGCTGGTGTAGTTGGCCTGAGCGGCGAAGCCGGCGCTATTGTTGTTCGAACCCGGCAGCGGCACCTGATAAAAGACGCCTGAACCGGCGCGGATCACGGTTCCCGGCCGGCCCTTTGGCTTCCATGCGATGCCGATGCGCGGCATGAAGTTATTCCAGTCGCCGCCATAAAGCTGGCTGCCGAGCCCGTTCTTCCCGGCGAAGGTCACCACACCGGGCGTCCCCGATACTGGATTCACCGCGACCGGATCGAATCCGTTCATGCGGTTGTTGGCGTCGAACTTCGGTGTGTGTGACTCCCAGCGGACGCCGATATTGAGCGTCAGATTCTGGGTGACTTTCCAGTCGTCCTGAACGAATAGCGCGAAATACTTGGCGCGGCGGTCCAGCAGATCGGAATCAAGCACGTTGGCCGAAGTGGGGAAACCCAGCAGTAGGCTCGCGATACCGTTACCCGTATTGGCGCTGGCGGCCGGGTTCGCCGTCGGCTGGATGGCGAAGGTGAACTGCCCAGACATGAAGGAATTCAGGTCGTCCACGTTCCGCGCCAAACGAATTTCGCCGCCCACCTTCAGCGCGTGCTTGCCGCGATAGATGGAGAGCGTATCGATAAAATCGGTGTCGTGAATCGGCACCTGTACGCGCTCCTGCGCCGTTGAGCCGAGCGGCGCATAGGCGGTGGTGTTGATCCGCGGAAACGCGCGATCGGATACGCCCTTCAGACCCAGTTTCGTGGGCCACCCCTGATCGATTGAAATCGTCGTCGGGTGAAAGCTGCGCGGCTGCCAGTTGAAACGGACATCGTTCAACATCGAAGCGGAGAACGTATGCGTTTCGTTGAACAGCAGCGAATGGGCGCGCCGCACGGTGTTGCTGGCATTCGGATCGGCGGCCGGTTCATCGTAGGCCGGCGTCACGAACGTTGGGAAGTCGTGGAGTACGTAGCGGACCGTCATGCGGTCACGATCGTTGAAGATGTGATCGCCCTTCGACGTCCACGTGGTGATGTTCAGAGCGCTCACCGCGTTCCGATTGAAATTGTTCGCACCGGCGAGGTTGGTGGGGCTGCGGGTGGCCGCCGGAAACAGGGCGGCGATCTTCGCTCCCACGGGATCGAAGCGCGACGCCGGAATCACGTTGTTCGGAAACGGAGTGCGCACTCGGGTTGACGCGACGTAGGTGTCCGGGTCATACACGCGAGTGAGCGCGCCGGCGGTATTTGTGGTCTGCGAGAAATCGCCGCTCCGCTGCCGTTCGTCGGGTACGGTGAGGTTTCGGACCACGCCGATGCGCTGGCGCTGAAACTCGACGTGCGAGAAAAAGAACGTCCGGTTCTTGATCACCGGGCCGCCGAGTGCTCCGCCGAACACGTTCCAGCGCAGCGGCGGCTTGCTGTCGGCGAAGAAGTTGCGAGCGTCCAGCTTGTCGTTGCGCAGGTTTTCATACAGCAGTCCGGAGAAACGGTTTGTGCCGGATCGAGTGGTCATCGCCACCACGCCCGACGACGAGTTTCCGAATTCGGCTGAATAGGCGCTCTGCTGGATGCGGATTTCCTGCACCGCTTCCACCGGCGGATTGAACAGCGCCTGCGGAACCTCGAGCGCGATGTTGGAAGAGTTCACGCCGTCGAGCAGCCACTGCTGTTGGTCCGCGCGCCCGCCGCCGATGCTGACGCGCGGCCGGATCACGTCCCCGCGTATGTAGACGCCATTCCCCATCAGTCCCAGCAGGTCACCCACGCGGCGCCCGTTGAGGGGGCATGTCGGCGATGGTTTTGTTCTCGATAAATTGGCCCACCGTCGCCGATTCCGATTCGATCAGCGGTGGCGCGCCGGATACTTCCACCGAGTCCGATACCTGGCCCAGACGCATGGCGATGTCGATTCGGACAACTCGGCCCAACTCGATAACGATGCCCGTTCGCGTGCTCCGCTGGAAGCCGCCGGCTTCCGCTTCCAGTTGGTAGGTGCCCGAGGCAAGCAGCGGAAACGTATACTCGCCGGACGTGGTTGTGGTGGCCGTGAGCACGACGCCGGTCTGCGCCTGCTTCAGCTTCAGAGCAACATTCGGCAGGCTGGCCTGAGACGGATCAGTGATTCTCCCCGTCAAGGTTCCGCTGGAACTCTGGCCGAGCAACACAGGCGCGGCAACCAAGACCGCGATCATGAAAAGTCTTAGCATAAGGACCCCTTTGGCAAATCAGTATATATCAAAGCGTAATCTCATAGTGAACGTCGTTCCGGAGATGTCGCGGCAAAGCGGAAAGTTCCTGTTTGGGCAAAGTAGAAAGTTCCTATTGACAGCCGCAAGGCTGAAGGATGGAGCGAATCGCGATGAGCCAACAGGAACGAGACAAGTTGTATTGGCTAAAGAAGGCCAAGGACGGGAGTATTACGCAGCGGGAGGCGGCACAACGGATGGGAGTGACCGACCGGTGGGTGCGAACCCTGCTGGGGCGGATGGACAAGTTGGGAGACGCAGTGGTAGTGCATGGGCTTCAGGGCAGGCCGTCCAATCACAAACTGGCGTCGACGACGCGCAAGCAGGCGCTGGAGATGCTCAAGCAACCCGATTGGCATGACTTCGGCCCCACCTTCGCCGCCGAACAGTTGTGGAAACAGCATGAGATTTCGGTGAGCAAGGAGACGTTGCGCGGGTGGATGATCGAAGAAGGAATCTGGAAACCGGGTTCGCGAAAAAACCAAGAGGTGCATTGCTGGCGGCCGCGGCGGGGCGGCTTCGGGGAATTGGTGCAGTGGGACACCTCCGAGCATGACTGGCTGGAGGGCCGCGGACCAGTGCGCAATCTGGTGCGGATGATCGATGATGCCACCAGTTGGAGTTGGGGCCGGTTTGTGGAGAGCGACGCAACGCGCTTCAACATGGCGGTGCTGTGGGAATACCTGGAAAAGAACGGACGGATGGTCGATGTCTATACCGACCGCGATTCGATGTTCACGGTGCCGGTGCGCACAGGCGAGAGCGAGAGCCAACGGCGAGAGGCGGATCGGGTGACGCAGTTGGGGCGTGCGTTGCGGGAGTTGGGGATCGGGTCTATTCTTGCGCTGTCTCCCGAAGCCAAGGGCCGCGTCGAACGCAGTTTTCGGACGGCTCAGGATCGCTTGGTGAAGCAACTCCGGTTGGCGAAAGTGTCGACGATAGAGAAAGCCAATGAGTTTCTGGAGAAGGAATACTGGCCGGAGTGGAATGAGAGTTACGCGTTCCCGGTGGCGGAGTTTCCCAACCACCACCGCGCACTGGCAGAAGGCGTGGACCTGGGCGCGATCCTGTGTCACGTCGAGGAGCGGGTGATCGGTAACGACTACACGATTTCCTTCGCCGGCCAGCGCTATCAGATCGAACGCAGCCAGGCGGAAGCAGGGATGCGGCGCCAGCGTCTCCGTGTGGAATTGCGGCTCGATGGCGCACTGAAAGCCTGCTACCAGGGACGCTATCTCGCCATCTCCGAATGCAGCACCGGTCCCGCCACGCCAGCTCCGAAACCAACGAAACCAGTGCGTAGAGACTACAACGCCGGAGGCAAGAGCAGTTGGATGCAGGGTTTCTTTGATCGCCCCACTCCCCCACTTTGGAGGCTCATGAAAGATTGAGGAGAACAAGGAAGAGAACAATTTGGAGCGCCGGCAAGCCGGCGGTCTTCGCGTTGAAAAGCCCAAAGCCTCGCTCCAGAGTTTCACCAGCAGCAGAAGGCGTCCGTAACAGGAAAGCCCTCCGCGCGATTTCCGATCACTCTGGAGGGCTTGCGCCGACTGCTTCCGGAGCCAACTCCGTCGCTTCGGCTTTGGGCAACCTCGCCAGGCGCGACCCCGGCGAGGCTGTGCCAACATAACATGAGGGTTTCAGACAAACCCCCAAAACCGGAACTTCCTACTTGGCCGGGAACCGGAACTTCCTATTTTGCTCCGACA
>JBGSME010000459.1:0-12994 GCA_041740335.1 Bryobacteraceae bacterium
GGATGGATTGAAAAAGTTTATGTCAACTACGTCGGCGAGCCGGTAAACAAGGGCCAGATACTGTTTGAAATCTACAGCCCGCAACTGGTAACCACGCAGCAGGAGTATCTCTCCGCCCTGGACTATGTGCAGACGCTTTCGGCGCGTGCGGACAGCGACGCCATCGCGCGGGCACAGTCGCTTCTCAGCGCGACGCGTGAGCGGCTTCGCTACTGGGATATTACCGACGGCCAGATTGACGAGCTACAGCGGGCTCGAAAGATCACACGGACTCTAAAGATCATGTCTCCCGCTTCCGGCGTGGTGGTCTCGAAGATGAGCGATTCGCTCGACGGCATGAAGGTGGCGGCGGGGATGAACATATACAAGCTCGCCGATCTTTCCACGATCTGGGCGGCCGTTGAGGTCTACGAAGACCAGATCCGGCACATCCAACCGGGCCGGCTGGCCGACATCACTGTGGATGCGTTCCCGGGCCGCCATTGGAGCGGGAGAGTGATCTACCTCGATCCGGCGGTGAATCCACAGACGCGCACTCTGAATGCCTATGTCCAGATCCCCAACAAAGATGAGCGGCTGCGCCCGCAGATGTACGCAAATGTTGCGCTACGAGTGCCGGCCGTAACAGGCGCAGTGAAGGTTCCCGAGGAGTCAGTTCTACACAGCGGCGAACATAGCGTCGTGATCGTTGAGAAAGGCAAGGGCCGGTTTGAGCCGCGGGAAGTGGAACTCGGAGCATTGGGCGACGGGTTTCGCGAAATCCGCAAGGGCGTGCTCGCCGGAGAAACAGTGGTCACCTCCTCGCAGTTCCTCATTGACTCGGAAAGCAATCTGAAGCAGGCGATTCAGAACATCCTTGCCGGCAGAGCGGCGACTGCCCCATCGAAACCAGTAGAACCCGGGACCGGGGACAGCCCACCGCACATGCCGGGGCACAAGCACTAGCAGGAACCCAACCCATGTTTGCGCAAATCATTCAATGGTCGATCCGGAACCGGTTCCTGGTTCTTCTGAGCACGGCTTTCCTGATTGCAGGGGGCCTCTATTCTTTGTCGCAAACGCCGCTCGACGCGATTCCGGATCTTTCCGACGTCCAGGTGATCGTCTACACCGAATACCCTGGGCAGGCGCCGCAGATTGTAGAGGATCAGATCACCTATCCGCTCACCACGCAGATGCTGGCGGTCCCGTTCGCGAAAGTCGTGCGCGGCTACTCGTTTTTCGGGTTCTCATTCGTCTACATCATTTTCGAAGATGGCACCGACATGTACTGGGCCCGCAGCCGGGTTCTCGAGTATCTCAACTTCGTCTCGGCCCGGCTACCCAAAGGCGTGACGCCGACCCTCGGGCCGGATGCCACCGGTGTCGGGTGGGCATTCATGTACGCGCTCCGGTCTGACCGGCACGACCTCAGCCAACTGCGCTCCATTCAGGACTGGTATTTGAAATACGGGTTGACCGGTGTTGCCGGGGTCGCCGAGGTGGCTTCGATCGGAGGCTTCGTCAAGCAGTATCAGGTTACCGTGGATCCGAACAAGCTGCGCGGCTACAACATTCCTATCGCCAAGGTCCGCACAGCGATTCAACGAAGCAACAACGACGTGGGCGGGCGCCTGTTGGAGGTCTCGGAGAAGGAGTTCATGATCCGGGGCCTGGGCTATATCAAATCACTCAGCGACCTTAATAAGACGGCCGTGGGTGTTGACCGTAACGGCACCCCAATCCTCCTGAACGATATCGCCACCGTGCAGTACGGGCCGGAAATCCGCCGCGGGCTTGCGGAATTGGACGGGCAAGGCGAAACGGTGGGCGGCATCGTTATCGTTCGCTCCGGCGCGAATGCGCGGCAAGTGATCCAGGGCGTGAAGGCGAAACTGGCCCAGTTAAAGAACGGGCTTCCAGAAGGAGTGCAGATCCAGGTAGCCTATGACCGCTCAGAGCTGATTGAACGCGCGGTCGAAACACTGCAAGGGAAGTTACTCGAAGAGAGTATTGTCGTCGCGATCGTCTGCATCCTATTTCTTCTCCATTTCCGCAGCGCGCTGGTCGCCATCGTCACGCTTCCGGTGGCGATTCTGATTGCGTTCATCGTGATGCACCAACAGGGCATCAACGCCAACATCATGTCGCTTGGAGGAATCGCCATCGCCATCGGCGCCATGGTGGACGCGGCGATCATCATGATCGAAAACGCGCATAAGCATATGGAGCGCGACGCCGGCACGAAGGCGCATTGGGAGATCATCTCCGATGCCGCAACCGAAGTGGGTCCGGCATTGTTCTATTCGCTCCTGGTGATCACGGTGTCGTTCGTGCCGGTGTTCACGTTGGAAGCACAGGAGGGGCGCCTGTTCAAGCCTTTGGCGTTCACGAAGACGTACTCGATGGCCGCCGCCGCGCTGCTTTCGATCACGCTGGTTCCAGCCCTGATGGGATACTTCATCCGCGGCAGAATCCTCCCCGAACATCGCAACCCGATCAACCGGCTCCTGGTCTGGTTGTACCATCCGATTCTCGAGTTCGCGTTCCGCTTCAAGTACCTTGTGTTGGGAGTTGCGGTGTTGACGGTTAGCCTTACAGTGATTCCATTCCAGCGCCTGGGTTCCGAGTTCATGCCGCCCCTTTGGGAAGGTGACCTGCTCTACATGCCGACCATGCTGCCGGGAGTCTCGATTGCCAAAGCGCGTGAAGTCCTGCAGCAAACCGACAAGATTATCAGGACTTTCCCAGAGGTGGAACATGTGTTCGGCAAAGTGGGCCGCGCCGAGACGGCCACAGATCCGGCTCCGCTTTCGATGATCGAAACCACCATCACGCTCAAGCCGGAAAGCGAATGGCCAAAGGGGATGACGGTGGAGAAGCTAACCAACGAGATCGATGCGGCGATTCAGATTCCCGGCCTGACCAACGCCTGGACGATGCCGATCAAGACCCGCATCGACATGCTCTCCACGGGCATCAAGACACCGGTTGGCATTAAACTGGCCGGCCCTGACCTCGCGACGCTGGAGCGGTTGGGCAAGGAGATCGAGACGGTCATTCGCGAAGTGCCGGGAACGCTCAGTGTTTACGCCGAGCGTGTGATGGGCGGCAACTACCTGGACTTCTCCATTGACCGGGACGCAATTGCCCGCTACGGCCTCACCACCGGCGATGTTCAGGATGTAATTCAGATGGCCATTGGGGGCATGAACATCACCACGACCGTGGAGGGCCTGGAGAGATACCCGGTGAATCTTCGCTACAACCGCGACTTTCGCGACGACATTCCAGCGCTTGAATCAGTGCTCGTGCCGACGCCGGCCGGGCAGCAGATTCCACTGGGGCAACTCACTTCGGTGAAGTACGTCGTCGGGCCGCCTGCCATCAAAAGCGAAGGTGCCAGGCCAAACGCATGGATCTACGTCGATCTGCGCGGAATCGACGTCGGCACCTACGTCCGGACCGCACAGGAGATCCTATCGCGGAAGATCAAGATTCCGACCGGCTACACCCTGACGTGGAGCGGCCAGTATGAGTACATGCAGCGCGCCAAGGAGCGTCTCATGTACGTGATTCCTCTCACCATCGGCATTATCTTCCTGATCATCTTCCTGAACACCAAATCTCTCATCAAGACGGCGATCGTATTCCTTGCTGTTCCGTTCTCCCTGGTGGGAGCGATCTGGCTCATCTATCTTCTCGGTTACAACATGAGTGTCGCGGTATGGGTGGGCATCATTGCTTTGGCTGGCCTCGATGCCGAGACCGGCGTCGTCATGCTGCTCTACCTCGATCAGGCGTTCGAGAATTTCAAAGAGCGCGGCATTCTAAACAATCGCAACGATCTGGCGGATTCCATCTATGAAGGCGCAGTGAAAAGGGTTCGGCCAAAAATCATGACGATCAGCGTGATCGTGGCCGGCCTTGTGCCCATCCTATGGAGCCAGGGTGCGGGCGCCGACGTCATGAAACGCATCGCCACGCCAATGGTCGGCGGCGTGGTCACCTCCGGCATCATGGAACTGGCGATCTACCCGATCATTTTCTACCTTTGGCGAAGCCGGGGTTTGCCGAAGGCCGGGCCCTTTGCCGGGTTCCACCACTGGAAGGAAAAGTCATGAAACATACCGTTCTGTTGCTGGCATTCAGCGCGCTGCTTTTGGCTGAAACGTTTCCCGCTAAGCTCGAAAAACCTCTGTGGCCGGACCGAGAAGGGACGGTCGAGATCAACGAGGAAGGAATCGTCTACTCGGCTCCGGATAAGAAGCATGGCCGGCATTGGCTGGGCGTGCAGCATGTTGGCCATGCGCTGGATAAGGTTTCGAATCGCCCGAAGAGTCTGGCGTGGAAATGGGCCGACATCCAATATTTTGACCGCATCAGTCCCAAGGAATTCGTGGTTCTAACTTACAAGGATGACTGGCGCTTTCCCGGGCAGGACCGCGAATACCGGTTCCTGCTAACCCAAGAGGAATTGACTGGCAGCCTCTTCCGGGACATTAGCAGCCGCCTGAAACGGCCGGTAACCGATCGCGTGCCGCCCAGTGGTGTCGCCGCGCTCTACACGATCGCCGTAAAGCACGATCGTGCCCTCGGCGGCTCGGAAGGAAGATTGGAATTCAGCCGCGACGCGATCTACTATATAACCGGCAACAAGACCGATGGGCGAACTTGGTTGCTGGCTCGGGACATCGTTTCCGTCTGGTCCAACGACCCCTACCGGCTGGAGATACGCGCCTATGACAACAATCGGCGTGAATTCAGCCGGACAGCCACCTACAAGTTCGATTTGAAAGAGAAACTCGACGCGGAGTTCTATCGCAAGCTAAAGCTGGAGCTGTACGGTCTGGAGACGAACAGCCAAGTAATCCGATAGCGGCTACCGGCTCACGTGGCTGTTCACGGGTGCGGAACCGGCGCATTGACGAGATCGAGGAACGTGGAAGTTGAGCCGCCGTGCTCAGAGGCGAACTGCACGGCCGAAGCCCGGTTCGCGAACGAAATGATGCTCGGCGAACAGCGGTCGAATTCCATCGGCACCGCTTGGCCGTCCCTGTTGAGCATCTGGTGCGACCGGATGCAGGGGCTCAGGTTGCTTCCTTCCACAGCGAACGCATCCGCCGGACGCAGTGGCAGGCCCGTCTCGTAGTCGGCCAGTTGCTCAAATCGAACCGCTTCGTGCGTCTGGGCGCCGGCGCTGAGAGCACAAGTTGGACAGCAGAACACTTCACGCCGCTCGCCCACGAAGGCAATGGTTCGCATGTTCGCATGAATCATGCGTCCGCAGGCCTGACATCCCGCTACCTGTGACAGGCTGCTCATCCGCCACCCTGCGTATCCGAGCCCCAAGGCCACAGCCAGCACGATGCAAAGGCCGATGATCTGCTGTGTGCGGCTCACCGTTCTTCCTCGGCTTTATTCTACCGCCAAGCAAGTATTCCAGGCCTTTTGCAGAAACTCGCCGCGCGTGGCCGCGCCAAGGCCCTGGGCGCAGGGCAGGCGTCTGCGCCACTTGGCAAGCAATTGGGCGTCCAGAGGTTTCTCCGGTTCCACGGCGTGCAAAGGATGAGCGAAGGAGTACTGCGTGCCGAAGCGGTGCTTCAGGGGCGTCAGCACGGCTGTCTGGTAATCGACCAGATCGCTCAGCAAGCCGCGCAGCCCGGCCCACTGCACGGCTTCGAAATAAGGAGAGTCCCTGGCGATGTCAGAGGTGTAGATTGTGGCCTGTTTCTGTTGATGCAGCAGGCGCTGCAGAGCCGGGAGCTCGACGTCTCGGGTCCGATTGCCCTTCGCGATGGCCAGGTGGGCGGCCAATCCGGCGGCATGGCCGAGAGCCGTCCAGGTAGGTTCCAAACGAAGCGCCGAGTATCCGACATGCGATGCGGACATGGCCACGGGCACCAACAGGTTCGACAAGCCGCGGGGCAACATCACTCCGTAAGGAATCATGAACGGCGTGGTCGAAAAGCCGAAATCGCCTTCGAACAACGTAGGGTAAAGCGGCCCGGCGGGCTGGTGGCCGTGCGAGTTCAGCGAGTAATCGCCCATGGCAATGGCATCGGCGCGGACCTGTGCGCGCACGCTGCGCGACGCGGGCATCGTATCGTGCTCGGTGAAGATGTAGTCGCCCAGAATGCGCCGGCCTTCGCGCACATACAGCGCCGGGGGAAGGTGGCCGGTGGCGGTGAATTCATCATTTGCCAGCCCCCACTCGTTGGCCTTGCCGCGGATCGCCGCAGGCACTTCCGGATCGTTCTGCAGAAAGTAGATCAACCCGATATTGTGCGCGACGTGGCGATCGAAAATGCGTTGGCGCGTGGCCTCGTCGCCGTCCGCCCAGCCGTTGTTCTCTCCAGGCAACGAGAGCCGGATCGGGGCCTGCTTAATGTCGTTCATGTCGCTCTTGCCGTTGGCGATGTGCGTCAACCGGATGATTCCGGAATGGTCGGTGGTATAGACTTCTTTGATCCGCCCACTGCGCAACATCGGCAGGAAACGGGCGAATTCATCGCGGTTATAGCCAGGCGGCTTCGGCACCGGCAAGCGGTTCGGCGGCCGGTTCGTCATGATGATCCGGAAATTGGCGCATTGCTCGTTGGCATCGGCCTCGCCGGTGGAACCGGGCAGGATCCGGCCCTGATCGAAAAACAGCACGCCGGCGAAACGCTCGCCATACTCACGCGTGGATTCTCGCCCGATGCGATAGGGCGCCTTCGCGGCCGCGGCGAGGTCGCCTTCATAGGTAGCATCCACCCAGACTCGGGCGTTGATCGCAACCGGCCCCTGGGGTGACCGGAACCGGGCGGCGGTGATGGCCTCACCCTCGCGGGTGGCTTCCTCCAGACGATGGCGCATCAGCAACCGCAGCGTTCGCTGCTCGGCGAGCATTGCCCGCAGAATGCGATCCGATACATGAGGCTCGGCGTGCGCGCCGAAGAAGCACTCCTCGGCTTCCGTGGAGCCCTTGCCGTAGTGCTGAATATAGTCGGCATGAACCCGATCCATGTACTCGCGGAAGAACCCGGTTACGGCCTCGAGCGTCCGGAAATCGGTGTTCGAAAGTCCGCCCGTGAGCAGGCCGCCGAAATGTCCAGAGGGTTCGACGAGCGCGACGCGGTGCCCTTGGCGCGCCGCCACCACGGCGCTCGCGATGCCTGCGGGCGTGGAGCCGTAGACCGCGATATCGTAGTCGGCCGCCAACAACGGCAGTACGGCGAACAAAGAAAGGAATCGCATAAGGGAAGGTAGAAGTATACCTTCCCGGTGACTTGGATTTCCGGGTGCGGCTACGGTTACGCGCCCGTCCAGAGCTGCTCGGCACGCTGGTAGACAGCCTCACCCACTTTGCGCCCCAGTTCCAGTCCGGCAACATTGCCTTCGTAGAAGTGGATTCCACCGTAGAGGCGCGATTCGCCGGCTTCCTGGGCAGCCTCAGTAAAGGTATCCCAATGAAGAATGACGTCGGTAACGTGCTCATCCGGATCAGCGGCAAGCGGCTTGGTCTGCGCGTAGAAGAAGCCGAACTTGTCGCTGCCGGTGAACAGCTTCAGAACCTCAGCGGCGGCGCGGCTAAAAGCGCTGTGGCCCGACGTATATTCGGCGAACGGCGGGGTTGGGAACGTGGGCACCTGAAAAGTACGCCACGCCGAACCGTCGATATCGACGATGCCTTTGCCCGGCCCGCCCCAGGCGCGAATGGTGCGCCCGCGGAACAGGTGGCGGATGGCGGATAGAGGCCGTGCGTAGTCGTAATAACGCTTCGCTTCCCAGGTGGCGATGGCGGCATCGCCGATGGCGTTCGAGACCGCGAACATGAGTTTCACCGTTTCGTCCAAGCCGAGATTGTCGCGGACGGCGACGAAGGCGGCGAACTCGGTCCAGTGGCCGGGAGGCAGTTCCGAGTTCGGCCCATCGGCCCAATACTCGGCGATCACCTTTTGGCGCGGCGTAAGGTTGGCCTGGACTTCCGCCACCCAGCGTGCCTGTTCGAGGAAGCCCTGCGACGTGATCACCTGCGGAGCCGGCGGGCGGAATTGATGGGAGGAAGTAAGCGCGAACGACTTTACCAGATACCAGTGCGGTCCGATGAACGCAGGAGTTTTCGCCTGATGATCGGTGGAAAGATACGTGAGCGGCTGCCACCGGTCCGGAATGGGGATGGCGCCGACCGGCGCCGGGATGGCCGCGATCATCGGCGGATTCACGGGAAGGTAGTTGGTTGTGTCGGCGTAATTGCCGGCCTGATTGGCGCCATCGCCGTGGCGAAAATTCAGCACCGCCGTGGACGCTTGATTTCCCACGCCCACCGGATTGTTTACGTTGGTGGAGGTGTCACTCGGATTCAACCCGAGCGAGGTGAGCTTGGCGGCGAAGCTCGCCTCCGCGGACGGGAACTGGTCCGCGAGGGCGCGATAGGCGGCCATGCTAATGGCCTTCTCGCGATTCGGCACCGTCCTCTGGTTCACCGGCCTCCTCGGCACCGTGCTCTTCCAGGGCTTGGCAACATTGTCGTAGGCGGTCCACGCATCGTACATGGCAGAAGCCACCACGCTCAAGGATCGCGCGGCCATCGGCGGGCCCGGTTTAATGTCGCGGATGGCCTGGATGGCAAGTTCGTTCCATTCGAGAACAAGGTTCATGCCAGATTGTGGCATTCGGATGGAGATCGTTTCCGCGGCTGCCATAGTTTAGGCGGCGAACAGCTTCGCCGGCTGCGGCGAGAATTTCATATGCGGACTCCGAGTTTGGATTCCATGGATTCCATGTCGAGGATGGCGCGGATTTGAAGGGAGAAAGGGCTTGGAGGAGGGTGGATTGGAATCGCGTCCATTTCGTCTGGGTTTCCCGGCGCAATTGTGGTGTTGGCCGAGGGGCGGGGGCGGAGGGTGAGGTCCGGGGGATGTTGGAGTCTTGTGGATGGCATGGTTATTCCTCGTCGTGCAGGTGTTCGGTGGCCGTCGGAAGTACCCCTTCCGGCGGGTAGTTTTCGGAGGGCTTGGGGTTGATTTGAATTTTTATGTTCGGAGTTGCCAAGTGGTTGGTTTCGCTGGTGTTGGCGGGTGCGTCCGATGCCGGATTTTCGGGGGTATGTTCATTTTCAACAGACCCTGTTTCCCGGCGTAGGGTTTGGGCGATGCGGAGCTGGTCGAGAGCCCGGTCCGCGGCGCGGGTGTAGCGGACTTCCTGGCGATGGATGTGCGCGAGGGTCTTCGAATCATCGGTGAGTTTTTGGAGGGCGACAGCGTAGTGGATGTCGGACTCAGCGCCCTGGAACTCGGTTTCGACGGCCTGTTTTTGGCGGAGCATTTCGACGCGGACGAGGGACTGTTCGGATTCCCACATTCGGCGAATTCTCCATTTATTCGCCACGAGTTCTTCGACGAGGAGGAATTCTTCGTCGGTGGCGGGTTGGTGAGCGTCGAGGATGGAGTCCGCGAGCGCTTTGAGGGCAGCGGGGTCTTCACCGGGGAGGAGGATGGATTGGGCGGTGAGGCCGTGTTTGATAGCGTTGAAGGCGATCCGGGCTTTGGCCTCGGGAGTGGAGGGTCCGGGGGACTTGGCTCCGTTGTTCCATGCAGCCTTCATTCTGGCGATTGAGAAGCGACGTTTCTTGGACATGGTTTACCCGGTTCCAGTGTCCGATACGGGGGCGTTCCGTCTGCAAACCCGATTTGGGGATGTTGTTGAGGGGATGGGAGAAACAAATCTTTGAAGTCCGAACGGCGTCGTCGTGCCGCGGCCTCGTTGGCGGTCCGCGAGCCAATAGCGTGTGATTTATGCGGTGACGGCGCTAGTTGATCTGGACCGATCCCCCGGCGAACCAGCCGCTATTGGTCATGCCGATTCGGATTGCAGGGAAGAAGACCCGGTATCCGCGGAAGGGCGGTTCGTATCGCACCCCGAGGGTTACGGTAAGCAACTTACCGTCAGGTGAAATCGCCTGAGTCGCCGAGTTGATTTGGCACTGACTGTTGCCGATCGGCGTGTACGGTGGGCTGGACACGGCCATCTGTCCGGCGAAGGGTCCACCGGCTTCGCCGGCGTCGTTCACGAGGATCAAAGCAGACGGACTTCCCAGAACCACCGCCATGTAACATGCGTAGCGTCCATCGATCGCGCTGTTAATCAGCACATTTGCGATTCTTTGCTCGGCCCCGACCCAGTTGTGCACGGGATTCCAAAGATCAAAGATCACGGTGTTGTCCGTGGAGTGGGTGACCACCATGTTCTGGTTGCCGGCCGGGTTTTTGGCGCGACCATCGAAGTCCAGGGATGCGGGGTCTTCGATGCCGAACTTCCCAACCCGGATCGCACCCGTGGAATGCCAGCCAGTGTTCCCTCCCCCGACGGTCCGCAAGGCGGAGTACATCACCTTATTTCCTTTAAAATTGGGATTGAACTGGATCGTCACACCCAGGGTTGCACTGGTTCCCTGGGCCGAATAGGTGATGCCGGTTCCGGTCACCGAGCATTGGCTATTACTCCGGGTGGTCGACGATCCGAACGTAACTCCAGGGAGGAGGGTCATACCGTCGTCGTTCACGAGATAAACGATGGACGCCGAGGGAACGAACGCAAAGTAGCAGGCGTTTCTCCCGTCCAGCGCGGTGTTGACCAATATGTTGATGACATCGACCGCGCCGACACCGCCGGTGTCGAGTTGAAGCCCAAGGGGTATCTGGAGCTTGTCCGGATCCAACGGGGTTCCCACAGTCGCGGAAGTGACCACGGGGCCAGTAGAATCGATCGCGATGACGCGGTTCCCGAGATAGATGTACTCCTTTACCTGCAGGCTGTTGGCAGCCATCGCAAACAGAGTGGCCCCCGCGATGGGAACGATGTACCGCAGACCGAGGTTTCATCGCATTCTACGCATGGTTCTGTCTCCTACGGCCTGGCACCGGTGACGGTGAGTGAAACGACGGTTGGCGGACCCTGACCAGCCGGGATTGTAATGGGAAAAGACACAGCGCGGCCTGGTTCGATCGGGCGCCCCTGGGAGTCATTCATATTCACGCCGTTGCCCAAAACAGCGAGGAAGATCTTTGCGCCGGGGCTGACAGCGATGCGATGACTCCGGACGTCGCCGGTCTTGCTCGCCAGCGGCATGGATTGCACAATGTTTCGGGGGGTTACCGTGGCAAGGGTCAAGTCGGCCCGAGGCCGGTTGCGGACCGGGTCAACGGCTTCAAGGACTTTGCCAGCGTCGCTCACGCGAACCTCCAGGTTGACGCCACGGGCCAGGACGAACCGGAAGTCCCGGATTGGCTGAGCGCCGCGCAGGGCGACGATCGCCTGAGTGGGCGACCACGCACAAGGGTCGAGGTAGATGCCGTTCTTGGCTTCAGCGCACAGTTGATAGCTGCCGTCGGGCAAGCCCTGGAGCGTGAACGACCCATCGGGCCTGGTCTCCACGCTTACCGAGGCGGGCGGAGCGGTGAGCTTGTGTGCCGTGACGGTGGCCTGAATTCGCGCGCCGGCTTCACTGAGCACGGCACCGGAAAGGGGCGGCGCGTTGGGCGTGGGGGGGCCGAGGAATTGAGGTTGACCGGAGGCCGGGGCGATGCACAACAAAAGGCCGGCGGCGGCGACGGCCTTTTGAACGGCTGTTCGGCGACCTGCCGGGTTTGATCGAGCGTATTCGCGGGCGCCGAAGTTGTCTTTTTCCATAAGTCCTCTTATCTTCCTAGCGGAACCGTTTGAGTCCGGAGAAAGCCCCTCTGGCCGGCTGCCGCGAGCGGCTGGTGGCGTCGTCTAGTTGTCCATCTGCCAGCAGTGCTATGTTGCGATGAAGATCGTAGGCAAACCCGCGTTTGAAAGCGCTGTTCGTTGGTTCAGTGACCCAGCCACGCCCGCCGAAGGCAACCGTCTGGGTCCAGCTACCCTGCGCCGAACTCGTGTATCGAGCCTCAAAGTAACCGAGCCCGGCCTCGCCATCCCTCTCTTTGCCGGTAGACTGTTGCGGCGGCGGATCGTACACGAAGGGGTCGATTGGAGCGGCAATCATAAGCCTAGCTTGCGACCCATAGGAGAAGCGCCCCGGAGGCCCACACAGCGTAGGCACCGAGAATCGAGAGCGCCGCTGCCCAACCTTTCCGAACATCGACCCACTGCACAAGCTTCCCTAGAAGGAACCACTGCAGGTGCGCCGTATCCGTAGATCGCCGTCGTAGTGGAAGATTTGCTTGTCATCCAGGACCTAGCGGGTCTTCGGACGCGACCCTCTGCTGCTTGCTGACAGCTTGCATCCACTTCCGCAAGAAATAGTTTCCCGCAAGAGTGCAAGCGAAGACGATGCACGCACCGCCGACTTGCACAGGTACCTTCGTCGACGCATCCCAACCCGTTGCGAAGAACTGAACATGCCCGATAAATAGCGTGGCGGCGATTGCTGGATAGGCCCACGGTATGGGACTTCGCCAAGCCACTCCAAAGAACCCTGTGGTCAACAGGTACCCAGAACCAACCATAAACACGAAGGCCGTTCCTACGAATATGAGACCCATGTCATCACCTAGGCGGCTTTGGTCGCGCCCCGTCCAGAGAATCGTGAGAAACACCATGAGCAGAAGTGCCTCGCACAAAGTCTCAACCGACCACACTGCCAACTGCTTCAGGATCTTCGTCACGACTACCTCACTGACACACGGCTACTTTGTCGCCCGTCACATCACATCCACCCTTCTGGCGTATGTGATGAATGAGCGCATTGCCGATGGCTTCGCGGTCACTCTGTCTTCGGAAATCAATGTCACGGCCAAGCTGCTTCCGCACGCCGTCGAGGACCCCCAGATAGGCCTTGTCAGTTGAATACACGGACCCAACCTTGCGCATTCTGTCCGTGGGATTGAGCCCCGCATTGCTCTCAGCGATCAGGGTGTTGTAAGCCGCCGGGTCCTTCTTTTCGAGTGCCTTGAGGGAGGACTCCACCTTCGACTGCTCCATATGCACCATCCGGGCATCCAGGTCCGGACCGCTCAATTTGCCGGATTGAATATCCGCTGCTGCACTC
>JBGSME010000460.1:0-6358 GCA_041740335.1 Bryobacteraceae bacterium
GTTCCTCTACGGCGTCAGCCCCGTGGACCCGCTCACCTTCCTCGCGGCATCGTTGTTCTGGATCGCTGTCGCGATGCTCGCCAGCTACTTCCCCGCTCGCCGCGCCGCGCGCGTGGAACCGGTAGTCGCGCTGCGGTACGAGTAACGGATAAACTGAGACTCTCAACATCATGCGAGTCTTCCTTACCCTCGTCACCCTCTGCGCCCTCGCCGCGCCGGTTCACGCCAAACGCGCCAAGAACGTCATCCTGCTTCTTGCCGACGCCGGTGGCGTCTCCACCGTCAACGCCGCCAGCATTCTCGGCTATGACGCGCCGCAGAAACTGTTCATCCAAAGCTGGCCCCACATCGCGCTGTCCGACACCTCAACCGCATCGCGCTGGGTCAGCGATTCCGCTGCCGGCATGACTGCCATCGTCACCGGGCACAAGACCCACAACGGCATCATCAGCCAGGGCCCCGATGCCGATCGCGGCAAGAAAGACGGCACAGCGTTGATGACCATCCTTGAATACGCCGAGCGTCACGGCCTTTCAACCGGCGTCATTTCGAATATGCCGATCACCGATGCGACGCCGGGCGCTTGCTACGCCCATGTCAACGATCGCGGTAAATGGGGAGAGATCTTCCAGCAACTCCTCACGCCGCGGACCGGTGACGGCGTCGATATCCTCTTCGGACCCGGGCGCAAACGCATCTGGGATCTCGCCGCAAAGGCGAACATCGACCTGGATGCACTCGCCCAAGAGAAGAAACGTCCGGTACTAACTTCGCTCGATCAGGTGGCGCCCGGTGCCCGCCGTGCGCTCGTCGTCGCCGATACCGGCTTCGAACTCGATCGCGCCGTGAAGATGGCCATCCCGGCGCTCGCCGCCAATAAGAAGGGATTCTTCCTGATGATCGAATCCGACGCCCACACCGACAATCCCGAAGCCGGGCTCAATCGCCTGATCGCCTTCGATAAGTTAATCCGCGAGATCGCCACAATGGTGAATCCGAAGGAGACGCTGCTGCTGTTCACCGCCGACCATTCGTTTGATTTGCGCCTCAAGGGCGGCACCCGCGGAGAGCCGATCCTAAAAGGGCTCGACGAGTGGAAGCAGAAAGGCGCCAAGGGCCCGGTCCGCATTCCCGCGATGTTAGTCGACGGCTCGCACACCGGTGAAGAAGTGATCGCCGCCGCCACCGGTCCCGGCGCCGGGCGCGTCACCGGCTTTCTCTCGAACACCGATCTGTTTAAGATTATGATGGCCGCATATGGATGGAAGGAGTAACCCGTTATGAATCGCCGGGAAATACTGGCTCTGCCTCTCGCCGCTTGGCTCGCCGAAGCCGCCGAGGCTGGCGAAACTGCAATCCCGTTTGCCGACGAGGCTAAGTTCGACCCCGCCAAGCCGCGCCTTCCATGGCACAAACACGGCGAATGGATCACCCCCAACGAAGAGTTCTTCTGGGTCGGTCACTACGGCTATCCCGACGTCGACATTGCCTCCTGGAAGCTCGACATCGGCGGTCTCGTCGATCGTCCCAGATCCTATTCGCTCCACGATCTCCGCAAGCGAAAGGCGCGTGAAGTCCCGGTGACCATGGAATGCTCCGGCAATCCGCCCATCGGCGGTCTCGTCGGCAACGCGAAATGGAAAGGCACGCCGCTCGCCCCGCTGCTCAAGGAAGCCGGCGTCCGCCCGGAGGCCATCGAAACCGTCTTCTTCGCCGCCGACACTGGCACCGAAAAGATCCGCGGCGGCGAGTACAAACAGAACTTCGCGCGCAGCCTCTCCGCCAAGGAATCGATGCGTGACGATATCCTGCTCTGCTATGAGATGAACGGCCAGCCGCTCGATAAGAGCCATGGCGCGCCAGTGCGGCTCATCGTGCCCGGCTGGTACGGCGTGGCATGGGTGAAGTGGCTCACGAGAGTGGAACTGCACGACCGGGCGTTTCTATCGCGCTTCATGGGCCGCGACTACGTCACCATTCGCGGAGAACAAAAAGGCGATAGCGTGTTTTGGCGCGAAACCTCCGTCGGGCTCATGAACTTCAAGTCCATCCCCGCCCGCGTGGCGCGGCTGGCCGATCGCTCCACCCGCGTCTACGGTGCTGCATGGTCCGGCGGGACGCCGATACGGTCCGTTGAAGTGAGCGTCGACGGCGGCGATTGGATGCCTGCGCGAATCGAGAAGCAACAAGGAGGGCGCTTCTGCTGGAGCTTCTGGACGTGGGACTGGAAGAGTCCGATCGCAGGCGAACACACCGTCGCCTCCCGCGCCATCGACGTAAATGGCAAGATCCAACCCGCGCCCGATGACCCGTCGATCAAGCTCAAGAAGACCTACTGGGAAGCCAACCAGCAGGCCGTCCGCAAGATCACCATTCCGGCATGAGCTGGGACGCGGCGCTCTACGAGCGAGGCCACTCTTTTGTCTGGAAGCTGTCCGGCGGCATGGTTGAACTCCTTGCGCCGCAATCGGGCGAACGCGTTCTCGACGTCGGTTGCGGCACCGGCCAGCTCACCGCCAAGATCGCCGAGGCCGGGGCCGAAGTGTTCGGTATCGACTCTTCTCCGGAGATGATCGCGCAGGCATCGGCCAACTATCCGGACTTACAATTCGCCGCCGCCGATATCACCCACTATCGCGCGGAGTCGCCGTTCGACGCCGTCTTCTCGAACGCCGTCCTGCACTGGGTTCACGATGCCGAAGCCGCGGTCCGGGCCATTGCCGGCGCTCTCCGTCCCGGCGGGCGCTTCGTCGCCGAGTTCGGCGGCAAGGGCAATGTCGCGGCGATACTCGAAGCGCTCCATGAACTCACCGGCATCGCGAATCCGTGGTACTTCCCGTCGATCGGCGAATACGCGCCGATCCTCGAGCGCAACGGTCTGGAAGTCTCGCAGGCGTTTCTGTTCGATCGCTTCACCAGGACCGAAGACCCCAACACCGGTCTTCGTGACTGGATACGCATGTTCGGCCGCGGCTGGCCGAATGAGGAAGTCTTCCTCGCGGCGATGGAGGAACGGTTGCGCTCTCGCCTCTATCGCGATGGCGCATGGTTTATCGACTACCGCCGCATTCGCGTCGTAGCCGTTAAACCAGCTTCGTCCGTTTGACCGGCAGCTCCCGGATCCGTTTGCCGGTCGCGGCGAAGATCGCCGCCGTGATGGCAGGCGCGATCACCGGCGCGCCCGGTTCCCCAACACCGGCGTGCGGGGCCTTCGATTCAACGATGGTGACGTCGATCTTCTGAGGCGCTTCCTTCAGCCGGGCCACGGGATAGTTATGGAAATTCGCCTGCGTGATGCGCCCGGCATCGGCGGTGATCTCGCCCATCATTGCGAGCGAAGTGCCGAACACGGCCGCGCCTTCAAACTGCGAGCGTACGCGCTCCGGCATCACGATCTGGCCCACATCGGCCACGGTCCACACGTTCGGAATCGTCAGATTCCCCTGGCCGTCGATGGCGATTTCGACAGCGGTGGCAACGTAGCTCAGAAAGCTCCGGTGGGCCGCGATCCCGATCGCGCTGTTCTTCCCGTTCTTGAACTTCGCATAGCCTGACTTGGCGGCGCACATCTCGAGAACGCGCCGCAGCCGCCCGGTGTCGAGCGGAAACGTGTCCGTCGACTGCCCGTTGTTCCAAGCCTTTGTGCCATCGGTGGTGAGGTCGACATTGCGGTCTGATCCAATCGTCTTCAGGAAGTAGTCGACGTAGTTCGTGTTGTTGGCAACAGCCAGTTCATCCACGAAGCTGTGCAGGGCGAATGCATGGAACAGATGGCACACCGCGCGCATCCAACCTTGCCGCACGTGGTTTTTCGCCGGGCAGTTCTCGGCGCGAATGTGCGGTACGTCGAATAGGATCTCGTTGAGCGTCATGCCGGCTTCGAACTCAGCCCCGTACTGTTCGCCCGCCGCAAACGTGGATGCGATCGGCGGGAACGCGCTGCGGAACAGCCACGATTGGATCTTGCCGGAGGCATCGAGACCGCCCTTCATGTGCATGGCGGCCACCGAGTGGAAATAGTCGAAATGGATGTCGTCCTCGCGCGTCCAGACCACCTTTACCGGCTTGCCGGCGGCTTTGGAAAGCAGCGCCGCTTCGACCACATAGTCCGGCTTTGACTTGCGCCCGAACCCGCCGCCGAGCAGCGTCACGTTGCAGATCACATCGTCCTTGCCGATGCCCAGTGCCGCTGAAACCGCGTCCTGCACGGCCTGCGGATTCTGCGTCGGGCACCAGGTTTCCACTTTGCCGTTGCGCCATTCGGCCACCGCCACCGGAGGCTCCATCGGCGCGTGCGACAGCATGGGCACGTAGTAGTCGGCCTCGATCTTCTTCGCCGCGCCGGCGTAGGCAGTATCGAAGTCGCCGCGATTGCGAACCACCTTGCCTGGCTTGTGAACGCTCGCGTAGAGTTCCTTCTTGTATGAGTCGGAATTGAAACTCGCGTGATCGGGGTTGAGGTCCCAATCGACCTTCAGTTTCTTCCGGCCCTGCATCGCCGCGTACGTGGAATTGGCCAGCACGGCCACGCCGCCCAATTGCTGGAACAGATGAGGTTGTTTGAAAGGCGGAAGCTCAACCGTCCTTAGAACACCCTTCACCTTCAGCGCTGCTGAGTCGTCGAACTTCTTCACCTTGGAGTCATACACCGGCGGGCGCTCAACCACCGCGTAGAGCATGCCCGGGCGCTTGGCGTCCATCCCGAACGTCGCGGTGCCGGTGATGATCTGATGCTGGTCCAGCGCGGCGATGTCTTTGCCGATATAGCGATACTCGTCCGGCTTCTTGAAGCGCAGATCGGCTTTCGCGGGAACAGGCAGTTTGGCGGCGATCGAAACCAGTTCGCCGATGCCTGCGCTGCGGTTGGAACCGGCGTGAGCCACCGTGCCCATCCGCAGCGCGACTTCGCTCGCGGGCACGCCCCACTTCTGCGCGGCGGCGCGTTCGAGCATCAATCGCGCAGTCGCCCCGGCCTCGTGCATAGCCTGCACGAAGTCACGCACCGAGCAGGATCCGTCGGTGTTCTGCGAACCGTACTTGGTGTCGCCGATCGCCTGTTCCACGCGGACCGACTTCCAATCGACATCGAGTTCATCGGCGACAACCAGCGGCAGCGATGTCCGGCTTCCGGTCCCCATCTCAGAGCGATGCGCGACGATGACCACCTGGCCGTTCGGTTCAAATCCCAGGTAGACGCTCGGCTGCCACGCGGTTGCGGCCATGGCATTGCCGGATCCAACTCGCGCGCCAAGAACCCAAGCGCCCGCGGAGATGACCGTGCCCAGGAACCCGCGGCGATCCACCTCGAGAACTTCGACCCCGGCGTATGAGCCCGGATGCTGTTGGTAGGCCTCGCGCGTGAGCGTTGCGATTTCCGAGACTGTACTCGGCGCGGGTAAGCTGACGCCGTGGATGTCCTTCATGGCTTACTTCACCCCCGCGGCAGTCTTGATCGCGGCGCGGACCCGTGTATACGTGCCGCAGCGGCAGATGTTGCCGTTCATCGCGTTGTCGATTTCGGCGTCGGAAGGCTTCGGCGTTTTGGCGAGTAGCGCGGCAGCCTGCATGATCTGTCCGGTCTGGCAGTATCCGCACTGTGCCACGTTGTGTTCCTCCCAGGCAGCTTGGCACGGATGCGTGCCGTTGGCGCTCAGCCCTTCAATGGTCGTGATTCGTTTGCCAGCCACAGCCTTCAGCGGCGTGACGCAACTTCGAATCGCTTCGCCATCCTGGTGGACGGTGCAAGCGCCGCACAGGCCCATGCCGCAGCCGAACTTTGCGCCGGTGAGATCGAGCTCATCCCGGAGATACCAGAGGAGCGGCATATCGCCGTCTCCGTCAAACTTGCGCGGTTTCCCGTTGACAGTGAGTGCAACCATAACGTCGTCATTATAGTCCCTCTGGGGACGGAACTCAGGCGAGGATGTCTTTGACCACGGTGCCTTGCACTTCGGTCAACCGTTCCTTGCGGCCCTGATGCATGTAGCTGAGCCCGTCCTGATTGAGGCCGAGCTGGTTGAGGACCGTTGCGTGCAGGTCCCGGAAGTGCATCGGCTTCTCCACCGACTTCAGCCCGATCGGGTCCGTGGCGCCGTAGGCCATGCCGCCCTTGAAGCCGCCGCCGGCCACCCACATCGAGAATCCGGTGTTGTGATGATCGCGGCCCTTGCCCCGTTCCGATTCCGGCGAGCGTCCGAATTCTCCGCCCCACAGAACCACCGTGGAATCGAGCAGACCGCGGCGCTTCAGATCCTTGACGAGAGCCGCGGTTGGACGGTCCGTCAACGAGGCCATGCGCTTGTGATTCTTCTCGATGTCGGAGTGAGCATCCCACTCGGTTTCGGCGCCGCCGCCGCCG
>JBGSME010000461.1:0-2836 GCA_041740335.1 Bryobacteraceae bacterium
GCTCCGTTGTGCCGGCGAGTCCCTAGAAGCGGGAACTGGGCCGCCAGATATTGCGGCGGCCGTACTCAACCGCACAACCTTCCACGTGAAACTCTCCCTCGGGACTATAAGGGACCAAAACATACCTGCGGATTGTCCCCTCACATTTCTCGGGCCCTCGCCGCCGCAACCAGCCAGCCGCTTCCACCGCTTGCAGTCAAGCGCGCTTCACCCCACAATAAAAAGGATGTGGAAAAAATGTGCCCTCCTCACCGTTGCCTCTAGCATGGCCTTTGCCCAACTGCCGGTCTCAGAGGTACGCATCCATTCCGATCCCACCCCCGCCCGAGTCCGGCCCTTCGAAAATCTAGTGCTCCAGGTCCGTGGCTATGGAACCATCACCAAAGACGGCGGCACAAGCGAAACGGTTCGTCTCCAACGCGGCAACGCCCAGTTGACCGTCATTTCAGCCAACGGCGGTTGGGTCTCGAAGCCATTCAGGTTCCAGGGCAACGACAGTGAGACCTTCTACCAGGAGTCGGCTTCCCGCTTCGGAAGCATCTTCGGGGCCCTCACAAAGGACTATGTTCTCCAGGATGCCTTCGTCTATACCGCGCCCGAAGCTCCAGGCAAATACGAGGTCGAGGCCAAGCTCGAGGATAAGACCGGCCGGCTCACCATCGAAGTTGACGCCGGCGCACCCTCGCGCCGTCCCGCCGAACAGGCAGAATTCGCCCCCGAAGCACCCACCGTGGATCCCTACCGGAAGATCGCCGAGTTCTGGGCGCCTATGCTCGCTCAGGAGACCTGGTGGCAGCCCAAGTCCGACATGCCGGCGCGCTTCGACTTTGACAACGACTGGGCCGGAGACAACAATTGGGACAACCTCGATAAGGGCTCATCCCAAGCCTACGTCTACTACGCGGCCATGGAAACCGCTTCGCACTGGTTCCTCATCTACAACGTCTTCCACCCGCGCGACTATTCCGACAAGTGCGTCGCCGGGTCATGCCACGAAAACGACAACGAAGGGCTCATCATGACCATTCGCAAGGACGGCTCCGAGTTCGGAAAAATCGAGGTCATGGAGACGCTCGCCCACAATAACGTCTACTCGTTCGTCGCCGACAACCGGATTCGAAAAGGAGTCCATAACATCGACGGTGCCATCCAGTTCTATCAGGAACACCACCCGATCGTCTTCGTCGAGTCCGGCGGACATGGGATTCTTGGCTCCACCGCGCAACACGCCGCATACTCGCTCAGCGAAGATAAGTTCAAGAACGGCACAGGGATAACGTATATATACAAAGGTGTGGCTGAGAGGCCCCGCCATGCCAATGACCGGTTGATCGGCTACGAACTCCTCTCCATCAAGGATCACTGGTGGGCCAAAGCCGTCGAAGGACAATGGGGCGAAAAGACCTTCGACGAATATTACGTCTACCAGCCCTTCGGTGGCCGCCCCGCCGGCACCGGCGCCAGGATCGGCGGCACTTTCCTCGGCCGCAAGGAGTCTTCGAACAAAGCTAAGCCCTTCTGGGGCTGGCACGACAATGCCACCCGCAAGAAGAACGTCCTGAATACCGGCCAGTGGGGCCTCGATCCCGCCTACGCCGTTGGCCGAAGCGTCACCTTTCCCCCTGGCGAAGCACCCGCAACCGAGTACACCTACAACCCCTACCTTGGGGTCGAGTGAGAAAGTCGTGCACTATCGGTTGTAGTATTTCATCAAGATATACAGTCTGATGTGGTGGACCCGCTTTACTTTCGCGTTCCACCAGGGTACTATGGTGATCACTCCCCCGGGCTGGTTTCGATCGGCCAAACATACTCTTCCGGGAGGCTTCATAGCCCCGTGTTGCACCTCAAGCGCGTAGAGATTCAAGGCTTCAAGTCGTTTTGCGACCGCACCGAAATGCGGTTCAACGGAACTGGCATCGCCGCCGTCGTTGGACCCAACGGTTGTGGGAAATCGAACTTGAGCGATGCCATCAGCTGGGTTCTCGGCGAACAGTCCGCCAAGAGCCTTCGCGGAGCACGGATGGAAGACGTGATCTTCGCCGGCACTCGCGAACGCAAACCCGTCAGCATGGCTCAAGTGACGATGACGCTGTCGGACCCCGACGGTAAGCTCTTCGGTCAGATGGCCGAGCGCGCCGTCCAGGCCGCAGCCGCTGCCGAGGCCGCCGCCGAGCTGAACGGCGAAGCCCATACCAACGGCAACGGCCATAAAGTCAATGGATCCAGCAAAAACGGAAAGATTCCTAACTCACCACATGATGTCAGCATTACCCGCCGTCTCTACCGGGACGGCAACAGCGAATACCTGATCGACGGACGCGCGGCCAGGCTTCGCGACATTCAGGACCTGTTCATGGGCACCGGGCTCGGACCCGAAAGCTATGCCATCATCGAGCAAGGCCGCATCGGCCAGTTGTTGAGCTCGAAACCGCATGACCGCCGATCCGTAATCGAAGAGGCGGCCGGCATCAGCAAGTTCAAAACAAGGCGTCGCCTTTCCGAAGCCAAACTCGAAAGCGCCAAACAGAATCTGTCCCGCGTCTTCGACATCCTCGAAGAAGTCGGTCGCCAGGCCAATTCGCTGAAGCGCCAGGCGGCCAAGGCAAAGCGCTATCAGGAACTCCACGGCGACCTGGTCATCCAGTTGCGCCTGATGCTCGCCGGCAAGTACCACGTGCTTGAGCGCGAGACCACCAAGATCGCCCTCGACCTGAATAAGGCCAACAGCGAATTTCAAACGCTCGCCGGTCAGGTCGCCGAAAAGGAACGCCAGCAGCACGCACTGCTGGAGCAAGGCTACGCCGTCGAAGCCGAACTCACCGCCACCCGCGAA
>JBGSME010000462.1:0-3603 GCA_041740335.1 Bryobacteraceae bacterium
TGAGTGAGTCCACGGTTCGCCGCATCTGGCACGCACACGGCCTGAAGCCCCACCTGAGTCGACCTTCAAAGTGAGCCGCGACCCGCAGTTCGCGGAAAAGCTGGAAGCGATTGTCGGGGTCTATCTCAACCCGCCTGAGCAGGCATTGGCGCCTTCGCAATATTGAACTCCAGGGCGCCGAAGCATCCGCCGCAGAGGCAGCGAATGCCGAGCGCTCCTCGGCAAGAAGCTCAGCCCGCAGTTTGAGGGCGAGTTGCGATCCTTTAGTACCTCTACATTCGGATCGTGCGCGAAGCAGGCAGGAAAAACAAACTACGTAACGCGGCCGCAGGCCAGTTGCGGAATGATAACGAGTTCGCGCAGTTTAAGTCCAGCCGTTTTGGAGTGGTATATCACTGGAACGTGGATCCAAAGCTGGTGACGTAGTATTTGGTTCCGGCTATGCCGGGTTAGGAACCGAACTTGTCGTAGAGCTTCAATGTTCGACGCCGATGACGACGCCCTATTTCAACCGATTTTGCGCGGCGAGTTCAACATCAGCGGGCTACAGAACAAAACGCTTCACCGATTCCTGCCGAAGGTCAACAGCGCACAGGTCTCCCGCCTACTCAAACGCCTTCGTCTCCACGGTCTGATCAAGAAGGTGGAGACAAGCTCGACAAACTTTCTCAACCAGTGACCCACGCGCTCGGTTGAGTTCCGGCCTGCCGCATTTCGCGTCGGCGGATTGCCACCACCGAGAGAACAAGCTGGCAGGCCCACTTTGGCGGTGGTGCAAATCTGCTCCACCCCCGCCGACCCTGCCATCCCGGCTTCTGCCAGCGGGTACAATCAGCTTTGATTGACGGACGGAGCCCTGAGACTCACTGGATTCATTTATTGCTGTTCTGTCGCTGTTGATGAATTGATACAACTGACGAGAGCTGGTTTGATAGTAGCTAAAGCAAGTACATTGAAATGTGGCGGTTATCGGGAAACCACGGAGGCTTTTTCGGAGACGATGGATCGACTGACAGCTCAACATCGAAGCTGGAACATGAGCCGCATTAAAGGCCAGGATACAGGGCCTGAAAGGCGGGTACGCTCCGTGCTCCACCGTCTCGGCTTTCGCTTTTCGCTCAGGCGAAGGGACCTGCCGGGTCGTCCCGACATCGTTCTCACCCGCCACGAAACCGCGATTTTCGTGCATGGCTGCTTCTGGCACCGGCACAGGAACTGTCGCAATGCCGTCCTTCCGAAGACCAGACCGGAATTCTGGCTTGCCAAGCTCAACGGCAATGTTGAGCGTGACGCGCGAAATGTATTCGCCCTGAAACAACTGGGCTGGCGCGTCCTCACCGTCTGGGAATGTGAAGTGGAGGACCAAGCAAAGCTTTCCGAAAAGCTGCTCGCGAAACTGGCCGGGGCGAAGCATGGTTGACTCGGCCACCATTCCCATCATCGACCTGTTCGCCGGCCCCGGCGGCCTGGGGGAGGGGTTCTCGGCATCCGCCGCACCAGGTCGATCCTCAGGATTCACCATTGCGCTCTCGATCGAAATGGAATCCTGGGCGCATCAGACATTGGCACTGCGGAGTTTCTTTCATCACTTTCCCCTAGGGCAGGCACCTGCCGATTACTATGCGCACATTCGCGGTGAGATTACCCGAGCGGAACTCTTCGCGCGATTTCCGGAGGCCGCTGCGGCATCCGACCGACAGGCCTGGCGAGCTGAACTCGGAGCGGTCGAACCGGAGGAGGTGGACCGCCGTATCCGCCGCGCACTCCGATCCTCGGATCTCTGGGTCCTGTGCGGAGGCCCCCCATGTCAGGCCTTCTCAATAGTGGGGCGTTCGCGCAACGGCGGCATTTCGGCCACAGACCATCGCGTCTACCTCTACCGGCAGTACCTGCGCATACTGGCCGTCCATGAACCTCCAGTTTTCATCATGGAGAACGTGAAGGGACTGCTATCGTCGCAGGTAAAGGGTAATGAGATCTTTCAGCAGATGCTGGAAGATCTCCATCACCCCGCCGGTGTCGCAAAGACAAAAGGGAAACCCGGCGCGAAGTACTCGCTCTATTCCCTGGTCCATCGGGACGGGGAGTATGCACTTCAACCTTATGCGCCTAGCGACTTTGTGGTGAAGTGCGAAGACTACGGCATACCACAATCCCGTCATCGCGTGATTATCCTCGGCGTTCGCGAGGACCTGTCCGTTCCTGCGATGCCAACGCTTGAACGTCATCCCGACGTCGTGCCCGCCCGTGCGGTGCTGCGGGGACTTCCCCGGTTGCGCAGCGGTCTGACGCGTACCGAAGACGGGCAGGAACAGTGGCAGTCTGGGCTGAACGAAATACTGGATGCTGATTTCATGCGATCCCGCAGCAATGGCAATGACCGGCTCGTCCGGGCACGGGTAATCAACATGCTTGCGGGCATGCGCACCATCAGAGCGGACCGCGGCGCAGAGTTCATCCCGTGTCAGTCTGTGGCGGACTACAGACCAGACTGGTTTCTCGATCCCGCCCTCGGCGGAGTCTGCAACCATACCTCGCGCCCGCATATGTTATCGGACCTCCACCGTTATCTATTTGTTGCATCCTATGCCAGGGTGTACGGGCGCTCACCGGAGCTCAACGATTTCCCCGTCGAACTGCATCCTGATCACAAAAATCTGAGCGACGCCCTCAGCAAGGGATACTTTGACGACCGGTTTCGCGTTCAGATGTCCGACCGTCCGGCAACAACCATAACCAGTCACATCGCAAAGGACGGTCACTATTTCATCCACTATGACGAAACACAATGCCGCAGCCTGACGGTGCGTGAGGCTGCGCGGTTGCAGACTTTTCCCGATAATTACTACTTCTGCGGGCCTCGCACTCATCAGTACCGCCAGGTAGGCAATGCCGTGCCGCCACTTCTCGCACACCAGATTGCGTCTCTCGTAGCTCGCATCCTCCATCGACGCTACGACGAAGATTCATGCGCCGAAAGTCGCGCCTGTCAGCCCCGCAAGGTGGCAGGCCATGCATGATCTTCAAGACGCGCTGAAACAGCGCTTCCCGCTGCTGACGTCACTACGTCTTTTTCATGGACGCGATGAAGGAGAAGATCTCGCATCGTTCATGGCAGTACTGCTTGCCACCATGGAGGGTTCGCGCGATTCGTCCTTCTGTTTCGTGTTCCCCCGGAAGTCCGGCATCGCGCCGCTCAGTGCCGCCCTGTATGCGCTCGGACGTTTCGCGGTTGATTTTCCGAAGCTCGCTGAACAATACGCCAACGCGAGCTTTCAGCCGGGGCAGCGCGTGAAACTGGTTCCCGGAGAAAAAGTGTTTGTGTTCGACGGTGTATGGCACGGTCAGGGATCCAATTTCCGATTGAAGCTGCCTGACGACAGGATGAATACCAGATTCAACTGGCCCGTCGCTGAAATCCTCAGGATCGAACCGACAACACACAAGATCCCCAAAGGACGGCAGGAAGACATCGCCCTCGCCAGGTGTGTTGGCCGCCCGGTAAGTGGAGCCGAAGCGTTTTCGAAGAGTGAAAGATTCCGCCCTGCGGGCGGGGATTTTTAAGGCATGGGAATCTATCGGTCCGATGGTGGTTTGCTGGGC
>JBGSME010000463.1:0-7603 GCA_041740335.1 Bryobacteraceae bacterium
ATGCTCGCGCCGCTGCTGGTGGCGGTAGTCACCCCGGGCGATAGCATCCGCCCAATGGCCCTCGCTCTCATCATCACGGCCGGCGCCGGCGCGATTCTTTGGCGCGCCATCCCACGCCCCCAAACCGATCTCACACTTCGCGAAGGCATCCTCATGGTGGTTGTGGTGTGGACCTCGGCCAGTCTCTTCGGTGCGCTTCCCTTCGTCTTCACGCCTCACTTCCCCACCTTCACCGACGCTTTTTTCGAATCTGCTTCCGGCCTCACTACCACCGGCGCGACAATCCTTCCGAAAGTAGAGGTCCTGTCTCGCTCGGTCCAATTCTGGCGGCACTTCACCCACTGGCTCGGCGGTATGGGAATCGTCCTGCTCGGCGTGGCCGTTCTGCCTCTGCTCGGCCTCGGCGGCTTGCACCTCTATCGGGCCGAATTCTCCGGCGCCAAATCGGAGAAACTTCGCCCACGCATCACTGAGACCGCAATGGCCCTCTGGCGGATCTACTTCGCGCTCACCCTCGCTGAATTTGTGCTGCTCATGTTCGCCGGCATGGATTGGTTCGAAGCCGCGTGCCACACCTTCTCCACGCTCGGCACCGGTGGATTTTCCACTCGCAGCGACAGCATCGCCGGGTTCCATAGCCCGCTCATCGAATACATCCTCATCGCCTTTATGGCGCTTGCCGGTGTCAACTTCACACGCCACTACTTGCTGTTTGTCGATCGCAAGCCGCGCGCGTTCTTTGGCGATCCCGAAGTCCGGCTCTACGGCTTCGTGCTCGCCGCCGCTTCCGTTGTCATCGCCTTCACACTTTACGGCGGCGACGGCTTTACCGTGGAGCGGTCACTCCGCGCCGCACTCTTTCAATCCGCCTCCATCATGACCACCACCGGCTTTGCCACTGAAAACTTCGAGTTGTGGGCGCCGGTTGCGCAGGCGATCATCCTCGCGCTGATGTTCTTCGGCGGCTGTACCGGATCCACCTCGGGGGGGCCTCAAGGCGGCTCGCATTCTGCTGCTCTGGAAGGTGGTCACTCGCGACCTTCGCCGCACCATCACCCGTCACGGCGTCTTCGCCATCCGCCTCGGCAGTGAGGTGGTCGCCGAAAAAACCGTGCTTGCCTTTCTCAGCCTGGTTTATCTCGCGTTGTTCGTTCACATCGCCGCCTCACTCGCCGTCGCGGCTACCGGAGTGGAACTCCTCACTGCCATCACCGGCGTCACGGCTTGCATGTTCAACGTCGGCCCGGGTTTCGGGTCGGTGGGTCCGGCCGAAAATTATTCTCATCTTCCGGCTCTCGCCAAATGGCTGCTCAGCGGGTGCATGATTGCCGGCCGCCTGGAGTTCTACACGGCCCTGGTGATTTTCCATCCGGCGTTCTGGAAACGTTGACTTCCTCACCACAGCCTCTTGCTAACCGGCACAGGGCGGCACCCTCAAAGCGGAAAAGATCATCGCCGCCCCGGCTCCGTTGTGGCGGCGAAGGCTTAGGAGTTAAGGAAACCTCGGCACTGGTTCGCTACAATTGAAGTGAGTCACTCATAGTGTCCGCCGATACGCAGCCCCCCAGTAGCCCCTCCACCAGTTCCAATACAGCGAAGGTCGTCGTCGCCACCACCGTCGCTCTCTCGTTTATCTCGTTCTGGCGCGGCGCCTCCATCGTTCTCAGCGATCTCGCCTCCACCATGTTCTACGTCGGCGGCATCACCGAACGCGCCATCGGAAAATCCGCTCCCTGGTTCGTCATCGCCGTGATGCTGTTCAGCTTCGCGGTGCGATCCATCTACATGGAAAGCTCTTCTATGTTCGTCCGCGGCGGCGTCTACGTCGTCGTGCGGGACTCCATGGGGCCCTTCCTGGCCAAAATCTCCGTCTCCGCCCTCGTCGTCGATTACATCCTCACCGGACCCATCAGCGTCGTCAGCGCCGGACACTACCTTGGCGGACTCTTGCATGAAACCAGTATCCTCGCCGGTCACGAATTCCACATTGAGCCCCACCTGTTTGCCACCGTCTTCGGCGTCTTTGTCACCATCTATTTCTGGTGGAGCAACGTCAAGGGCATTCACGAGTCCAGTTCCCAGGCTCTCCGCATCATGCAGATCACCACCGTCATGGTTGTGATCATCCTCTTCTGGGCCCCGCTCACGCTGCTCCTTCGCGGCAATGTCCAGTTGCCTCCCGCGCCCACCGCCGCCAACCTGCATTTCACCCCGGAATCGCTTGGATGGCTGGAAGGTACCGTCTGGCCCGATATCGCCGGCATCGCACTCCTCATCGCCTTCGGCCACTCGCTGCTCGCCATGAGCGGTTTTGAAACGCTCGCCCAGGTCTATCGCGAAATCGGGCATCCCAAACTGCTCAACCTCAAGCGCACCGCCAACACCGTCTGTATCTACGCGCTCTGCTCCACCGGATTCATCAGCCTTCTCGCCGTGATGATTATTCCCGATACCCTGCGCCCCCAGTATTACGACAATCTGATCGGCGGACTCTCCATGAGCCTCGCCGGACCCTATCTTCTCCGTCTGCTCTTCCACGTATTTGTCGTCGCTGTGGGAGTGCTGATTCTCTCCGGCGCCGTGAATACATCCATGATCGGCGCCAATGGAATCCTCAATCGCGTCGCCGATGACGGCGTTCTCCTCGAATGGTTCCGTAAGCCCCAACGCAAATACGGCACCACCTACCGCATCGTTTCCATGATCGCCATTCTTCAGATCGCCACCATCATCGGCAGCCGCGGCGATGTCGTCCTGCTTGCGGAGGCATATGCCTTCGGCGTGGTCTGGAGCTTTTCTCTCAAGTCGCTCGGCGTACTTGCTCTTCGCTTTCAACGTCACGATCAGGAATACAAGACGCCTGGGAACCTCCACATCGCCGGCCGCGAGATTCCCCTCGGTCTCGTCGCCATCACTTTCTCGCTCTTCATGGTCGCCATCGCCAATCTGCTCACGAAGAAAATCGCTACCCAGTACGGCATCGCTTTTACGGTCGTTCTGCTGGCGATCTTCCTGATCTCGGAACGGATCAACTTCCGGTATCGCAGCCGCGACCAGAAACTGCTCGAAGAGTTCAACCTCGACTATCAACCCGAAATCCTCGATAGCTCCGTGCAGGCCCGCCCCGGCTGCGTCCTCGTCAGCCTGCGCGACTATCACCGCATGCTGCACCTTGATCGCGTTCTGCAAAAGACCAACATTCTGCGTCAGGACATCGTTGTGATGACCATCCGCACGCTGAACGCCGGCGCCGCCGAGTTCGACCTTACCGATACCCAACTCTTCTCGCGCTACGAACGCGAGCTCTTCAGCCACGTGGTCGCCATGGCCGAAAAACAGGGCAAACACGTCGAACTCCTCGTCGTTCCCGGCGTCGATCCCTTCGCCGCCATGGTCCAGGCCGCGCAGACTCTCAAGGCCTCGCGGCTCGTCACCGGCGTCTCCAATACAATGTCCAGCGAAGACCTGGCTCACCGCATCGGCCGCGCCTGGGAGCACCTCCCAGGGCCCCGCCACAGCTTCTCCCTCGAAATCATCGCGCCCGATCGCCCATCGCAATATTTCAACCTCGGCCCGCACCCGCCGCGCCTTTGGCCCGAAGACGTGGAGCGTGTGCATCAGCTTTGGCTTGAGGCCTCGGCTGACCCGCGAGTCGGATCCCACCTTCACCATCGCGACATTGTCGGGCTTGCGCTTCGCCGCCTTCAATCCCAACTCTCCGGACCCGAACGGGAGCGCGTCTACATGGAGCTGCTGCGCGAATTGCGGCGTGCCGATGACGGTCCATCGCCTCCCGCCGCGTGAGCCTGTTCGGGGGCGGGTGGCCCGCTTTCCCTGGCCGTGGCGCGACACCGGAAATCTCATCGTAGTCTCGCCGCCTCATGCTACACTTAGTCATGCAAGCGGTGACTGGACTCCCCGAGTCCGGTCTGAAAAGGGAACCCGGTGTGAATCCGGGACTGACCCGCAGCGGTAAACGGGAACGAAAGCCGGATATTGGCACTGGCGCGAAAGCGATGGGAAGCCCCGGCAAGTAGGTTTGGCATTAAGCCCGTAAGTCCGAAGACCTGCCCTTGCGCGCCGCGCACAATACGCGGCGGATGAGTGCGGACCTTCGAGGCGAGGGGTTCCCGCGTTGCGATACGTCCACGCTCATCTCATCTTTTGCAACGAGGTGTTTGCAGTGAGTCGATCGCAAGTGTTCTTCGCATTGGCGCTTTCCGCGCCGCTCTTTTCCCAGATCTCCGGTGTCGTCCATGACCCCACAGGCGCGCCTATCGCCGGAGCTCGGGTTCGCCTGGAAGCCGTCTCCGGCCCGGCGAGCGAAACCTTCATCACTCACGCCGCCGGGAGCTTTCGTTTTGACGCCGTCCGCTTTGACCGCGTTCTGCTTGTCGTCGAAGCTCCCTACTTCGAACGCTTCGTACGGGAACTTTCCCCCGCCGATCCGGATGCGCGCGGCCTTACGGTCGTGCTTCCCTTGCGGAGTCTGGCTCAGCAGGTGACCGTCACCGCCAACGGATACCTCGAGGATCTCGACTCCTCGGCCCGCGCCACCACCGTCCTCGATGGCGACGAAATCGGCCGCCGCCTGGAGTTCTCCGTCGCCGAGGCTCTCCGCGAAGTTGCCGGCCTCCGCCTTTCCCAATCCGGCGGGCCAGGCTCGTTTACCAGTATTCGAATTCGCGGCCTTCGCCCACAGGACACCTCTGTCCTCGTCGACGGAATGCGCTTCCGTGATCCTACTGCAATTCAGTCCGATGCCAGCGCCTTCACCGCGGACCTGCTCACGCTCAACGTCAGCCGCCTCGAAGTTCTCCGCGGCTCAGGGTCCGCCCTCTACGGCTCCAACGCGATGGGGGGCGTGATTAACATCGTCTCCGGCGCCGGCGGCGGTAAACTCCATGGCAACTGGCTCGCCGAAGGCGGCGGACTCGGATTCCTCCGCAGCCAGGTACTCCTCGCCGGCGGCGTCGCGCAAGACCGGTTCACTTACTCGCTCGGCCTCGGGCATCTCAACGTTACGAAAGGCGTCGATAGCGACGATCGAGCCCGTAACTCCGCGGCCCAAAGCTACGCCCGGTACCGCGCCCGGCCCGCTTTCGTGCTCAGCGCGAGGCTATCGGCAGCCAATACATTTTTGGGCAGGAATGTTTCCCCCTCGCTCGCACCGAATGCTCCGCCCACCGGCGCTGTCATCGCCATCCCTCTCTCCCCCGAGGAATCCGTCCGCCGTCAGGAAGGCCTTCCGTTCAACCCGGGCAACGCCACGGTGTTCCCCTCCGTCAACGATCCCGATAGCCGCCGCGCCTCATGGCTCGTTTCCGCGCTCTTCGCCGCGGACCACCAATTGACGCCCCGGTTGAACTATCGCGTCGCCTATCAACTGCTCGACACCCGCACGGACTTCCCGAATGGTCCCGGCGGCATCGGCTTTCAACCCACCTTTGGGGACACGTCCAACTTCGATGGGCGCATCGACACGGTGCAGGGCCGCGCCAACTTCGCCGGCGATCGTCACCTGTTCTCCGCCGGCGGCGAATGGGAACGCGAAGCGTTCGACAACGGCGGACTCTCCCTCGCCGCCGATCCCGCTTTCAACTCCACCTATCGTGCCCGCGTCTCCCAGCGCTCCGTCGCCGCCTTCGCCGAAGATCGCGTTCGCCTCCTCGGCTCGCGTCTCCAATTCACCTTCTCGGGCCGCGTCCAGACCTTTCACCTCAGCCGCCCCAGGCTTTCCGGCGACCTGCCCGAATATCTCGCCTCCCCGGTGCCTTCCCCTCCCACCGCGCTCACCGGCGACGCTTCCGTGATGTATCGTTTCGAGCGATCCAATACCAAACTCCGCGCTCACGCCGGCAATGCCTTCCGTGCGCCTTCCCTCTACGAACGGTACGGCACCGGATTCTTCGCCGGCACATTTACTCCCTATGGCGACCCCCGCCTCACTCCGGAACGCTCCGTTGGCGGCGATGCCGGCATCGATCAATACTTCGGCCAGCGCCGCTTGCGGCTCTCAGCCACGTATTTCTACACCCAGCTCCGCGCCGTTGTCGGGTTCGATTTCAGCGGCATCGTGAATCGCACTACCGATCCCTTCGGCCGCTCCTTCGGATACTTCAACACCAACGGCGGCATCGCCCGCGGCGTCGAAGTGGAAACCCAGGCTGCTTTGTGGAACGGGTTTCACGTGAACGCCTCCTATACGCACACGCGCACCCTGGAAAGGCGTCCCGTTGTCGAGGGCACGCTTCTCTCGCCGCGCATATACGCCCACATGATCACCCTCTCCGCATCGCAAGCCTGGCGCCGACTCACCGTTACCGCCAACTTCCTCGGCGCGCCCGAATACCTCGGCGTTATCTCCGGACGCGCCGTCTATTGGCCCGGACCCAGGCGTCTCGACGCAACCGCCAGCTATCGTATCCACACCAGCGCTTCCGAACGCGTGCGTACGGAACTGTTCGGCCGTGTCGAGAACCTGCTCGGACAGAATTACTACGAGGATGGCTTCCTCATGCCCGGGCGCTGGGCGGTTGGGGGACTCCGGTTGTCTTTCTAACCATCTACACAAGCGGGGTTGACAATTTCTGTATTTCTGCAATAATCGAAATATGGAACGGCCGCTTGACCTCACACCCCGCTTCGCCGACATGTTCGCCGCCATCGGCGCCGAACCCAGGCTTCGGATCGTCCGCCTCCTTCTCGCCGCGCACCCCGACGGTTTGATGGCGGGCGAAATCCAATCCGAACTCGGGATTCCCGCATCCACCCTCTCCCATCACCTCGAAAAACTTCGCCAGGAGGACCTCGTCCGCGTCCAACGCGAAGGCACCTTTCAGCGCTACACCGCCAATACGGATTCTCTCCGCGACCTACTCGCCTTCCTCTACGCCGAGTGCTGCACACGCAACAAGGTGGTGCCGGCCAAACTCATCACAACTCCCAACGAGAAGTGCTGTTGACAACATGGCAAGAGTACTCATCCTCTGTACCGGCAACTCTGCCCGAAGCCAGATGGCCGAAGGCTTTCTCCGATCGCTCGGCGTGGACACCGCCTCGGCCGGAACCGAACCCGCGCCCCGCGTAAACCCCGTCGCCATCCAAGCCATGGCCGAGATCGGGATCGACATTTCCAATGGCACACCCGCCCACGTCGGGCAGTTTCTCGACCAGCCCTTTGATCACGTCATCACCGTCTGCGGTGAGGCTGATCGTTCATGCCCCGTCTTCCGTGGACCCGTCAAACACCGTGTCCACATCGGCTTTCCGGATCCGGCCGCCGTCACCGGTTCCGACGCAGAAAAACTCGCCGCCTTCCGCGAGATCCGTGACGACATCACACGCCGCCTCGGCCACTATTTCGAAAAGGAGATCCAAACACCATGAACCCGCAACAAGTCAAAGAAGCCGTCCGCGAATCCTATGGCAAAGCCGCCCTCCGCGTCGTCTCCGGCGCCGGCAGTTCCTGCTGCGGGGCTGAAGCCTCGTGCGGCGGCGCCGATCCGATTACCTCCAACCTCTACGACGCTCTGCAAAAGGAGGAGTTACCCGGCGCCGCGGTTCTCGCCTCTCTCGGCTGCGGCAATCCCACCGCCCTGGC
>JBGSME010000464.1:0-4121 GCA_041740335.1 Bryobacteraceae bacterium
CGCCTTGCGACCGTCGATGGGTTGCGCGTGCGCGGCGATTGCGATGAGTAACGCTAGCACTGAAATCCGCTCCCTTGCGGTCGCGGCTCGGTTACGACGAGGCCTCATGGCCGGGGCTCAGTGACGACGATGTTGACGAGGCGGTCCGGCAGCACGATCACCTTCACGACTGTTTTGCCTTCCACCCATGGCTTGACCTTGGCATCTTCGAAGGCCATTCTTTCCAACTCTTGCTTCGGCGTTCCGAACGCCGCTACGATCTTTGACCGCAGTTTGCCGTTCACCTGCACGGGAATCTCGGCACCCTCTTCGCGCGCCAGGTCGTCGTCACATTCCGGCCACGCCTGCCGGATCAACTGGCCTTCGCGGCCCAGTTCGTTGGTCCACAACTCCTGCGACACAAACGGCGCAAACGGATGCAGCATCAGGCAAAGCTTTTCGATCACTTCCACGGCAGCGGCGCCGGTGAGCCCCGCCTCCTCCGCTTCGAGGGTATTCATCAGCTCCATCAACGCCGCGATCGAAGTGTTGAAGTGCCACCGGTTGTCGAAGTCGCCGGTGATCTTCTTCAGGGTCTGGTGCAGTTTCCGCAAAGCCCGCTTGTCGGCATCGCTGCGATCCTCAGCCGCGGTCCGTGCCTTGTCCGAGTTTCTGGTAACGAAGCGGTACACGCGCGTCAGAAAGCGATACTGCCCCTGCACGCTCGACTCGTTCCATTCCATGTCGCGCTCCGGGGGCGCGGCGAACAAGGTGAACATGCGGCACGTATCCGCGCCATACCGCTCCACCATCTCGTCGGGATCGACGATGTTGCCGCGGCTCTTCGACATCGTCTTGCCGCCCAACTGTACCATGCCCTGCGTGAACAGGTTCGCCGCCGGTTCGCCACCGGACACCATCCCGAGATCGCGCATCACCTTCGTCCAGAATCGCGAATAGATCAGATGCAGGATCGCATGCGTCACGCCGCCGATATATTGATCGATCGGAAACCAGGCATCGGCTTTCTCCCTCGCGAACGGCATTTCAACGTTCGCCGGATCGCAGAAACGATAGAAGTACCACGATGAGTCAATGAACGTGTCCATCGTGTCGGTCTCGCGTTTGGCCGGCTTGCCGCATTGCGGGCATGGCGTGTTGACGAACTGCTCCACATTCGCCAACGGAGATCGGCCCTTACCCGTGAACTCCACCTTATATGGCAATTCCACCGGCAGCCTGTCGTAGCTCACCGGCACGGTGCCGCAGTCGTCGCAATGCACCATCGGGATCGGCGTTCCCCAATACCGCTGGCGCGAGATGCCCCAATCCTTGATGCGGTACGTCGTCGCCGCGTTTCCGAACCCGCGCGCCTCCGCGTCCGCCGCCATTCTCTTCCGCGCGTCCGCCGTCGGCATCCCGGAATATTCGCCGGAGGCTTCGACCACACCGTATTCAGGGAACGCCGCCTTCATGGCCGCGCCATCGGCCAGTTCGCCGTCCACCGGCCGGATCACGGCACGGACGTTGATTCCGTACTTCCGGCAAAACTCGAAATCACGTTCGTCGTGCGCGGGCACCGCCATGATTGCGCCCGTTCCATAGCCCATCAACACGAAGTCGCCCACCCAGATGGGAACGCGCTCACCGCTGAACGGATTCACCGCGTAGTGCCCGGTGAACAGACCGGCTTTCTCCGCGTCGCCGGGGCCGCGCCGGCCCAACTCGTCGATCATCGCCTTCACCGGCGCGTGCGCCTCGCCCGGCATCAGCCGCGCCACCAATGGATGCTCCGGCGCCAGGATCACGCAGGTGGCCCCGTAGATCGTATCGATCCGAGTGGTGAACACGCGGATCTTTTCGCCCGTGCCCTCGTGAGTGAAATCCACTTCCGCGCCGTCGCTCTTGCCGATCCAGTTGCGCTGCATCGTGAGGACGCGCTCCGGCCAGCCCTGCTCGAGGCTGGTGTACGTTTCCGCCAGCAACTCGTCGGCGTAGTCTGTGATCTTGAGCGCCCACTGTTCCAGATCGCGCTGCTCCACCAGACTCGAACAGCGCCAGCAGCGCCCCTCTTCCACCTGTTCATTGGCGAGCACGGTGGCGCAATCGGGGCACCAGTTCAACCGCGCGTTCTTCCGGTACACCAGCCCTTTCTCCCACATCTTCAGGAAGAACCACTGGTTCCAGCGATAGTATTCCGGCAGGCAGGTATTGACCTCGCGAGCCCAATCGTAACTAAAGCCCAACCGGATCAACTGCTTCTTCATGTGCTCGACGTTGGAGAGCGTCCAGTCACGCGGATGCTTCTTGTTTTTGATCGCGGCGTTTTCGGCTGGCATCCCGAACGAATCCCACCCGATCGGGTGCATCACATCGTAGCCACGCATCCACATGTACCGGGCAAGCGTGTCGCCGATCGAATAGTTCCGCACGTGGCCCATGTGCAGGCGCCCGCTTGGGTACGGAAACATCTCGAGAACGTAGTAGCGCGGCTTGCTGCCGTCATCAAGGGCACGGTAGAGAGAGGGGTCGCGCCACGCCTCAACCCAATGCGTCTCGATGGCTGTATGGTCAAACGCCTTTTCTGGCATAAAAACCTCTAGTTTAGCGCGAGCCTATTTTGCCGCAGCGCGCATCCGCCAGAGGTGGACGCCGACGGTGGCAAGATTCACTGCAATCATGATCGGCATCAGCCAGGGGCCGAACCCATCCGCCCGCCCGGTGGCAACCTCGATCTGACGCCACGTGATGACGCCAAATAGGACGATCATCTCTGCCTTCATCCAGATCATCAATGAAACCCCGATCGCGTACAACCTCGGCGCGTTCGCTTCCGTCAGCATTGACGGGTAGTTGTACAGATGCGGCATACGGCCCAACACGGTGAACATCGCGTACATTCCCAGGGCGAGCGCGGGCATCAGCAGAAGTGTTCCCTTACCGGAACCCCACCGGTCAGGGCGACCCGCCAAATTGAAATGGGTAGGGACATTGTCCGGGATCCCGGGCCAGAGCTTCCACAGGTAAAGCGCCAGAGTCAGCAGGACGGCGGCGGCGATAGCTTCAAGGACTTTCTGTCCCGGCGTCGTCTGGATCTTGATCCTAGGCCTGCCCATTCGTTTATCCTTGCACGAAGTTATCGTGCCAGTGGGGTGATGAAATAGATGAAAAGTGATGAATCGGGATGCAGGTTATGGATCAGGTGGCCGGTTTTGGCGAGAGTCCGAAGTCCTGGTAGACCTTGGCCATGGATTCCGTGATAGCGGCGTAGGCGTCCGGAAAGTTGGAGAGGCCGCGCGTAATGGCAACGCGCATGGCATTCCAGAAATCGAGGGTGAGTTCGATGTTTTTGGACGCAGTTTTCCCGCTGGCGCCGGCGGCATTGAGTTGCGGTTCCGATTTCAGTTGGATTCGAGTGCAGATGAATGGTTCGGTGGCTGGTTTGAAGGTCCAGGACATTCGTGTTGCTCCTTTGGTTCGCTGGTAGAGTGGCCCTCTGAGGCCGTTGTGCCCAGGCCGGAGGGCGGGAAATTGTTTTGCACAATTTTGATTTCAAGGGACTTCTGCTGGGGCTCGGCGGTTCCGCGGCCGCGGCGCACGTCCTGGAGGGCGAGGGCGTGGCCGTCTTCGGTCAGGCGCTGGTGCGCGAGAGTCGTGCGGGTAGCGTGGTCGATTGCGTCGAATTGTTTCCGAATCGCCGGTTCGTTGCGGACCATGGCGAGGTCAAAGTGTGCGGACTCGATGGCCCAGGCGCGGCGTTGCCGCCATGCGGCCGCGGCCATTTCCTCGACGAGGAGGAACTCGCTGTCGGTGGCGGGTTGCCACTCGGCGGTGAGGGAATCGAGAAGTGTTTGGAACGCTTGCCAGGATTCGCTGGCGAGGACGAGGGTATTGGTGGCGCGCCCCGGTTTGAGGGCGTATTCGGAGGCGCGGGGTTCCTGTTGGCGTGCGGGGATTGTATGTAATGTGGCTGGCATTTCTTCTTTCCCTCCGGTTTTATGATTGCATGGGGGCGCAAGGGTTTCGAGGGGCTCGCGAGGGGAAGCGGTTGAAAACTCACGAGAAATATTTATGATCTTATTGTGAACAAACAGACATCACAAAGACATCTGTTTTTCCTTGACATCGCCGGGGGTGGGGAG
>JBGSME010000465.1:0-7161 GCA_041740335.1 Bryobacteraceae bacterium
TGGCGACTAGGCGCTCATGTGGATTGCTGGCGGCTGGCGCGTTACCCGTGCCAAATCCGCTCTCGGAAGCAATGCCTTACTCCGAGTAGCGCGTGATCCACTCGGAGTTCCGCAAGGCCGTCGTTCCCACGGCTATGTTGCCAAGTGGAAAAGGCAAAGTGCGTGACCAGCGCCCAACGCATCGGTGTTCATCGCGTTGCGATGGGGCTTGCATGCGCTTCAACTCGGCTGCGATAGGCAAGTGGGGCGTGCCTTCGGTGCGGCTCCGTTTCTCATGGAACTTCATGGAACACAGCCTGTTACTAGCCGTTCTGAATGGGTGATCGTCCTTCCAGTTTCCCGACTGTGGGCATATCCGGTTCGTCCCCCGCCGGTTGGCTGAACCCCGATCAGTGTTCGCTTTCCTAACTTCCATCAAATCAATTCCGTAGCGCGCCGCGGTGTGCCGCATGTGTGCCGCAGCCACAGATACTGTTGTAGGCCAATGCTCGCGCTGCGTTGCGAGATTCTCGGCTCGGATTACAGCCGGTTTGAGTTGACAAGGCTGTCAGCTGTGGGCGTGCTGTCGGATTTCCTCTATCAACGTTTCGAGGCTAGCGAATGTATGCATTGGGATGCGATGACGCTCGAAAACTGCAGATGCCGTTCTGCGCTCATCTTCCTGCTCCGGAGAGAACTTTCCAACCACAATTAGACCCAGGCGCCCGAATTGTGGGTCCGTGTAGTCGGCCAGAAACTGCCCCTCCACAGAGTGTATACTTGCCCTATTGAAAACGGATGACGGTGTGTGCCCCTCGAATTGTACAGGCTCGATTAGGTTGAGCTTGCCGTTTCGATAGGCGAAGGGCGCCTTGAAGGGCTTTGGAAGAGCCGGGGGGTGCACGGTTACCCGAGTCTGAAGCCGTTCTTCAATGCCGGCTGCGCGAAAGCGGGACTCCAACTCGCCGAAGACGAGCTTGTCCGCGCTCTGTTTGGTCTCATATTGCGGACCAACCAGGCGACTGAAAAGATTCTGTAGTTCCTGTTCGGGGTCTTCTACTTTGACCGAACGAGGGGCGGTGAGCCGGAACGCGCTAGCCCGTTTAGCGACAAAAGATTCAAAGCCCTCCAGGTCTTGGAAATCTTCCTCACGCCGCCCCAGCCGTGCTTCGAGGGCAACTCGCTGGGCCTCGACGAATTCCCAATCCTGCTTTCCAAATATCTGCTGGACGCGGGTCTTGCGCCGGCCGAAGCGAGCCCGCAGGAAACGGACGTCTGGACAAAACAAGGTGACCCCGATGTTGACAGCTTCCAGCCGAGACGGGTCTGGACAATACTGGATGATCGAATAGTAGCCCCGTGTTGTTGATTTCATTGCCGCACCTCCAGTCTATCCATATCGAGCATTCTACAGTGCTCCTTGAGGCCAGAGCCAATCGATCATGCGTTCGGACACAAAACTGGCTCGATCACAGAGGAACTTCACCCAGGCCATGCGTGCAGCTTCCTCGACCTGCCATTCCCCCGGAACCCGTGCGACGACATTGCTGGCTTCCGTTGTGGTCATTTCAGACAGCCGCGCTGTGGCGAGCTCAATTCGTTCGCGTGTAAGGAATGAAACGAACTCAGGAAAGCATCCAAAGATCGTCTGGTCCTGAACCTCATCGATTTGGCTCAAGCGCCTATTCAGTTCACGTCCGCAGGTGAACGCGTGGGTGTGGTCGATTGCTTTCAGACGAAGGCCAGGCCGATTCCCTGAATCCCAGACGAAGAAGACGTTGTCCTTGTTGATTCGGCCATTAGGAAGAGGACGATGCCGGTCGCAATTGCGAATCCATGTGTCGAGCACCACCAAGCGTGCGATATCCTCCGGATTCGAAATCTTTCGGAGCGTCGCGACGTCACCACCCCAGGCTACGCCCTTCTCGGCCTTCGTGATGAATGCCGGCCCGGGCAAGGCGTTGCCGCCACCGGCAAAGGGCAGTTCATCCTGCGGTGTAACCCAGATGATCGCGCTATCCAAGGTTGGAATGCCCATCCATTCTGCCAACAGCGTACCTACGAGTTCGCACGCGAGAGCATGTGGGCCCTCTGGATTTCCGAGCGCCTTCAGAAATCCCTCGCCCTGGTCCGTCTCCACACGAGCAACCCTCGTGCTGGTCGGAATCGACTCGACATAGCGTTTGATGGTTTGAGGATTCCAGATTCCGGCAGCCATGGGAAAACCTCCTCACGCCACCAGCCGAACCAGGCATCCGGGCCAGTTCTCGAAGGGGAAAGGAGCGGGGGAGGCGAGTCGCTCCAACGTTGCCAAGAGTTCGCCCAACGATTGAACTCGCTCCAAACCGTCGAGCGTTCTTACGAGGAAGACAGCTTCCTGACTCGATTCAATTTCAGCCAGCCAGCATACTCCAGTACCTCCATCGGAGGGCAACGGCTCACCGGGGGCTCCAGCAAGCTGGTCAAAAAGATTGCCACCGGGCGCGAACAGTTGATGGTTGTCGCTGGATTCGTCAAACACACGCGCATCCGTGGTCACTCGCGTAGCGTCGGGCATTCCTGGCATCTGAATTCCGTAGGAACGGGCATCCATCGACCGCCAATCGATTTGCGCGGGTCGAGAATCTGGCCTTTGAACCAAGCCTTCGATTGCCTCAAGATCGAGTGGCGCATATGGCAGCTCAGGCAAATCGAGATCGCCTGCGGTCGCGGCGTCAAGATCGAATCCCGGTTCGTCTTCAGCCACCTGCTGTTCAATCTCCGCAAGGAAACGATTGCGAGCCGCTTCTCGCGCCTCTGCCGAAGTGAGCGTCAATTCTTCAAACTTCTTCGGTAATCGAGAGAGGATGGGCTGCAGGCGGCCAACAATACCTTGGAACAATTGAATTCTCTGACCGATCGTGAAAAAGACGTCGTACTCGACGGTGTCCTTGTAAGCGAGGTTGATGACGCGCACCTTTGGAAACGCCTGGCCGATCCTGTCGATGCGTCCTATTCGTTGCTCGACCTTCATCGGATTCCATGGGAGGTCGTAGTTCACCAATACGCCGCATGTTTGCAGGTTGAGCCCCTCGCCAGCGGCGTCCGAACAAATCAGCAATCGCACATTCTTGGACCGGAGTCTTCTCTTGATTTCTTCCTTACTGCATGGAACCCATGAGCCAGAATGGTCGCGCCAAGCCCCTCCAGCGCCGCTGTACGATGCGATCGGAATACCGTCAAGTTCACCAGCGAGATGATCCCGAAGGTACTCCATCGTGTCGGTGTACTGAGTGAAGACAATCGCGGAATCGTAGCCATCCGCGAATGCTGTTTGCATTTGACTTTTCAGTTCCTTCGCCTTCGAGTCGGTCCCGCTCAGTTGAGCTATTCCCTTCAACAACGCATTGATCCGAGCCTTCTCTTCGACTTGAAGCGAGGAGGTCGCCAGTTCGCTTGCCTCTTCCCCAGACATGACGTCATCTTTTGTCTCGTCGAGAGACACGTCCTCTTCCCATCCAGGGCTCGCCGGAAGTTGAGCCCCGCCAATTCTAGCCAGTCGATTCGTCAGCGTCCGGCGGAACGCTTCGAAGCTGCTTGCCAAGCGTCGCCGATAGACCGTCATGATGAATCCTACGGCGCTCCGTTTGTCAGGAGCCGCCGTCTTGTACGTATCGCTAATGTAGTCCTCAACTTGCTTGTAAAGGGTACGCTCAGCAGCGAGCATATCAACGGGAACGTCTCTTACGTCTCGATCAGGCACTGGGAGGGGAAGCTTTCCTTCGCGACGATACTGACGCAACAGCTCTCGTGTGTTGCGGATCATCCGGTAGCGCAGTGGAGTGACCGCCTGAAGAATGCGGATCATGTTTTTGCGCGAATCGGAATCCAAAGTCTTCCTCGGAATTGCACTCGAATCCCGAAGAGCCGCCAAGACCTTGCGACGCCTCAGGCCACTCACTTCTGGCAGGAGTTTGGCGCATTCCAACTCCGAAATAGGCCCGAACGTCGTCTCGACGTCCTGGAACATCCGCGCAAGGTACTCGAGCTTTTCATTCGCTGGGTTGCTGGCCGCAACTCCAAAGTACTGCAGAAAACTGGCATCGTTGCGCTTCCACTCGACCGGCAGACCGAGCAGATTGATCAAGTCCCAGATCTCCACTGGATGAACTTGCATCGGCGTCGCCGACAACAAGAGGAGTGAGAGCGCCTTCGCCTGAAGGCGCTGCATCAGCGCCAAAAGAGCATTGGGGCCCTTTTCTTGGTCGGTACCGGCTCCCCGCCGCCTGGCGTGATGGGCCTCGTCGAGGACGATGAGATCCCAATCCGGCGCTTCTAGCAATTCTCTGACCCGATCCTGCCGCCTCATCAGGTAGCTCGATACCAGAACGATAGATTGCTGTTGCCAGGCGTCTTTCGCCACTCGCTCCGACGACGCTCGCTCCACCCCGTGGATCGTTCGCCAGTTCAGAGCCGTGCCGTCATAGATTGGCACATCGAGATTGAATTTCTCGTAGAGTTCGTTCTGCCATTGAATCAGCACCCCTTTGGGAGCCATCACCAAAATGCGCTTCGCTTTGCCCGCCATCCAAGCTTGGCGAATGATCAGTCCAGCCGAGATGGTTTTGCCGAGGCCGACTTCGTCGGCAATCAACAACCGGCTGGGCCATTCCTGAATGAATCGAGTGTAGGTCCTGATCTGATGTGGCCACGGCGAAACCGCGCTGGTCATTTCGCCAGCCCGTAGACCGTTGGCCAAACGCCCGCAGTACCGGAAAAACGTCCAGGCGATGCGTTGGTATTCATCCGGCAGCAGACGATGGATCTCAGGTTGATCGGGGTCGGGTCGCCGTCCACCGGGCATCGGTGAAACAAAGCGGTCATCGGTGGGCAAGTACTCAAGTAGCTTCTTCTTTGCCGCATCTGGAAAATCGAAGACCTTAATGCTGGGTGAGCGATCATCCCATAGACGAGCGAATGCGTCCACCTCATCATCAACATGACGCGACTCACGCCCTCCTTCCCAGGAGAGGTAAACGTGGAAGCTCTCGCGATTGTTTATCCACCCGCCGGCCGTCTCATTGATGCTACCGCTGAACGAGATGCGATCCCCAGCTTCGTCGGTCAGGATTCCGACCTTCTCGTGATAGATGCCGGTTGTGCGCGTTGGGCGGCCACGGTCATCTATGGGCACGGCGACTTTCACGTCTAGATGTCCTTGGGCGACCATCCATGCCAGCATTTCAAGCCCGGTTCGCGCACTCTCATTTGGTGGAGTTAGGTCAGACTGGCAGAGGGTTGATTCAATCAGCGACCGCCATTCATATCCTTGACCAATCGCGTCCGTCTCTTCCGGATTCAAGGTGCAACCCACAACGAGACGCATACGCCCATCGTTCGCAATCAATTGATCGATGCCGCGGGAAGCCAATGCCAACGCATCTGCGCTGAAATAGCCCGTCATGCGGTCGTACTGTTTGGCACAGCCGAGCGCCGGATTGTAGAAGAGCTCAATCAGATCACCATCATCGTGGCGATAGCTTGTCTTCCACGTCAATTCCGGCAGGTGCGGCATCAATCGACTGCCTCGGCGTCAGCTTCATCTTCCTCGGATGGCATCAGGGCAAGAAGCGCCTGCTCTGGAACCTTCGGCTCTGGCACTTGATCGGCAAACGCAAGCCGACGCAAGCGTTCCAAAGCTTGGAAATCGTTGGCTGCGCCTTGGAGAGTGTCTTCCTTTTTCTTCTTGTTTGTCGGAACAGATGATGGGAGCACGTTCAGCATCGCCTCCAACGCCGTCAAGAGCGTAGGATCCTCTAGGAGACGCGCATTCTCCAACAGGTTCCGAGCTGCTCCTGTATTTTGATCGCGGCCGGTTAACGCGGCCCATTGAAGCGTGTCAAGCATGCACTCGTCAGTCACGTGGCCCAGTTTGCCATTCGCTTGACGCGTCTTGCTGTCCCATAACACGACGTCATCGCCCTTAACTTCGCAAACGATATTCTTCACTTGCTGATCAAAATCTAGTCCGACAACACGAGCCAACTTCAGGCCTTCATCTGCCGGAAACCTGGGAGCGCGGAACGCGTCCCATGCGAGGACATACCATTCCGTTAGCGCATCCAAATGGTGTTGGCGCTTAACTGTCGCCAGTTGTTCCATCCGCCAGCGCTTTACTTCACGCCGAGCGGCGTCCAGTGCGTCTTCGGGTCGCACCGCGTAAGGATCAAAGGGGCCGAACAAATCTCGCTGCTTTTGCTTGGGTTCGGGCCGGGCTCGTCCCCGGATCAGGGGCCATGCTTCAGTGAACACCTGAAGGGCCGGACCGAAGCAGGCAAGGTAGAGATCGATGCCACCAATGCCAGCCGACTGGAACTCAGCTACTTTCAGGCGGACAGCTTCGGCGACAAGGGGCTCGACATCCTCCCAGTACCGTGATTCATCGCCATCGGCACGATCTTGAAGGACGCGACAAACCAAAAAGATGGTTGATCGGGCCGCTGACTTCTCTCTTATGTGGAGGCTGCTTTCGGCTTCAGTGTTGATCGGCCAAGATGCCGTGATCGCGAACCCGGCCTCAATCAAGCCCGAAGCCAGGGCATCCCACGCTCCCGCTGCCTTGTGCGTAAACATTACGGTCATGATGCCGTCCGGTTTTAGAACTCTTCGTTGCTCCTTAAATATCGCCGCCATACGTTGTTGATAATCACGACCGGCGAGATTCTTGGCACCGCCTTTTTGACCTTTGAATTTGGCTGGGTTTGCAACTGCTTCTCGATCCTTATCCGTGAGGTGGGGAACAAACAGATTGGGATAGAGCAGGCCAGCCGTCCGCTTGAGCCAAACGTAAAAGAAGTCCGCCAATTCGGCATACATTACATTGTCGTAATATGGCGGATCCATCACCACGCAATCAACCGAGCCCGATGGTACTGCGAGCGCATCTGCGGATCCGCAAGTAATGACAACGTCCGGCACGGGGCGAGTTTCGCTGAATTGGAGCTTGTCATCGTTTGACTTCCCCAGGAGTTCCAGCAGTTCAGCAAGGGCCTTACTTGTTTGCTCAATCGACCACCGGTAACCCATTCCGGTAATCGCGGGTGCCATCTCCGCGTAACTCCATTTGAATGAGAAATCATGGCGGTCGAACTGTCCCCGTACCCCGTTACTGGGATTGACGTGCCCCGATTTTCTCTACCAGCC
>JBGSME010000466.1:0-5854 GCA_041740335.1 Bryobacteraceae bacterium
CACCGAACGCCTCACCAATCTCGCCGCCGACCTCCTCACACTCTCCCGCATCGAACTCAAATCCCAGAAATTTCAGTTCGCCTCCTACTACGTCAATTCCCTCCTCATGGACTGCCTCGATTTCATGCGGCCACTTGCCGACAAGAAACGGATTCGCCTCCACCTCGAACCGGCCAGCGAAACCGCCGAAGTCTTCTGCGATTCCAAGGCCGTTCAACAAGCCCTCGGTAACCTCCTCGACAACGCCATCAAGTACACCCCCGAAGGCGGCGACATCTACGTCGGCTCAGTCCCCGGGCCCGCTGGTACCTCAGACCGGCCCTCTCATGAGCTCTACGTCCGCGACACAGGCGGCGGGATCCCCGAAGAGGACCTCCCCAGGTTGTTCGAACGCTTCTATCGCGTCGACAAAGCCCGCTCGCGCGAACTCGGCGGCACCGGCCTCGGTCTCGCCATCGTCAAACATCTGGCCCGCGCCCACGGCGGTGACGTCGCCGTCAGCAGCGTCATCGGCCAGGGCTCCCGCTTCGCTTTCACCCTCCCCGTCCATGACCCGAGCGTCGCCCGCCCGGACCCCATTCAAGCGGAATTCACATTCCAGTCATGAATTTGACACCCAACCCAGCTATCGTGAGGAGAACATGAAAAAGATCCTGCTGGTCGAAGACGACACCGATCTCTACTCGCTGCTTCGCTACAACCTCGAGAAAGAAGGCTTCGCCATGGTCGGTACCCAGACCGGCCGCGGTGCCATCGACATGTGCAAGCGCGAGCGCCCGGATCTCATCCTGCTCGATATCATGCTCCCCGACTACGACGGACTCGATATCTGCAAAGGTATCCGCGCCAACGCCGACCTCGCCCACATCCCCATCATCTTCCTCACCGCTCGCGCCTCCGAAGCCGACCGCATCGTCGGCCTTGAACTCGGCGCAAGCGACTACATCGTGAAGCCCTTCTTTGTCCGCGAACTCATCGCCCGTATCAAAATTCAATTCCGCCCACAGCCCTCCGCTCCCAAAACACTCAAATCCGGCGGACTCGAACTCGACCGTAATAGCTGCCGCGTCTGGCTACAGAATCAGGAAATTCAACTCACCGCCACCGAGTTCCGTCTCCTCGAATACCTCATGACCCGTCCCGGCGTCGTCTTCAGCCGCGAACAACTCCTCGATTCCGTCTGGGGACACGATCGCGCGGTTACTGACCGTACCGTTGACGTCTACATCCTTCGCCTCCGCCAAAAGGTGGAGCCAGACCCCGCCAACCCCAGCTTCATCCGCTCGGTGCGCGGCTTTGGCTATAGTTTCAATGACACCCCCGTCTTCGAACGCGCCGTCGCCGCCGTCTAACCGGCGCCCCTATAACCGGCGCCCCTACTTGGCCGGCTCCCACCCCATCACTACCTCCAGCCCGGGGATCGCTTCTTTCAGCCCCTTCACCCCGGCCTCCGTCACTTTGGTTTCCCAAAGGTAGATCTGCTTGAGGCCCTTCAATCCCTTCAGTTGCTCCAGTCCTGCATCGGTAATCCCCGTCCCATATAGGTTTAGATACGATAGCTTCAATAGCTTCTTTAGATGAACCAGACCCGCATCCGTAACCTTCGTCAGCTCCAGATGCAACTGCTCCAACTCGGTCAATCCCGCCACCGCCGCCAACCCTGCATCCGTCACCGATGTCTTCCCCAAGTGCAACTGCGCCACTTTCGATAGCTTCGCAACCGGGGCAATGTTCTCGTCCTTTACCGCCGCGCCGGACAAATAGAAGCTCACCTCCTTCCTCTCGTCGTTCTGCGCCAACGGACGAACCGTCCCGCCTCCCTTCTCAATCGCGGCGATCGCCGCCGCCTCGTTTGCCTGCATCCACATTCGATCACAGCTCCTAAAAATAAATAACTCGCTCATCCCGCAGAGCTTATCGATTTCGATTTTACACCCGCCTGCAACCAGCCTGCTATTCTTACCGCGAGTTGCCGGCCAAACGCCGGACAATAGACCGCACAGGAGTATGCGAATTGAGGGGACAAACCCAATTATATTGTTGAAAATAAATCACTTAGTAAAATCGGAACCCAATACCGAACCCAATTTTTCGCCCTCCTGCGCTACACTGAGTCCAGTGCGCCTCCTCCTTGCCATCGCGGCCGCCTCCGTCTGCCTCGGCGCATCCGTCGACCAGGCCTTCGACCATTTCTACAACCTCGAGTTCACCGCCGCCCTCACCATCTTCCGCGGCCTCGCCCACCAGAACCCCACCGACCCGGCCCTTCAAAATCACATCGCGCAAACCATCCTCTACCGCGAAATGCATCGCGCCGGCGCCCTCGAAACCGAACTCGTCACCGGCGGCAACGCCTTCCTCCGCCGCGAAAAAATGAATCCCTCCCCGGCCGACGTTCAGGACTTCGAATCCGCCATCGACACCTCCATCCGCCTCTGTCACGAACGTCTCGCCCAGCAGCCCGGCGACAAATGGGCACTCTACTACGAAGGGGTCGCTCACGGCCTCCGCGCCAACTACGACTTCCTCGTCCGCAAAGCCTGGACCGATGCCCTTCGCCAGGCCACCGAAAGCCGCAAGCTGCACGATCAGGTCACTCGCCTCGATCCCGGCTTCACCGATGCTCGCCTCACCCAAGGTGCCCACGATTACGTCGTCGGGAGCCTTCCCTGGCACTATCGCTTCCTCGGCTTTCTCGTGGGCTTCCGCGGCGACAAGGAACGTGGCGTCGCCACCCTCCGCAAGGTTCATGCCGACGGGAAGCTCAACGCGACCGACGCGGCCATCCTCCTCGCCACCATCTACCGCCGCGAAAATCGCCCCGCCGATGCCGTTGCCCTACTCAAGCAACTACTTGACAAATATCCACGCAACTACCTTTTAAGGCTGGAGTTGTCACAGATGTACTCGGACCTCGGCAAGAAGGACGATGCCCTCGCCGCCATTGCCGACGTCGAGCGCCGCAAACGCGCCGGATCCCCCGGCTACGCTGATCTACCCTTCGAAAAGATCCTCTACTTCCGAGCCACCGTACAGTTCTGGTATCGCGACTTTGACCACGCCCTCGCCAACTTCCTCGCCGTCACCGCCAAGGCCGAAGACCTTGACCCCAACACCGGCGTCACCGCCTGGATGCGCCTCGGTCAGACCTACGACATCAAAGGCCAACGGCCACAGGCCATCGCTGCCTACCAGAAGGCCATCGCCTATGCGCCCGGCTCCTACCGCGCCAAGGAAGCCCAGGATTACCTCCGCAAGCCCTACACCCGGGCCAAAGCCTAACCTCCGCAGATCGCCACTTCCAGGCCCATCTCGCGGAATGCCGCCGCCTTCGCCGCCAACGCCCGGTCTGCCGACCCTGCGTCTGGAGCATACGCTACTTGAATATGATTCGACTTGTGCCGCGCCATCATCTGATCCCGCGACACTCCCCGCGTCACCGCATGCATAATCGGCCATTGCGGCGTCGTCGCCTGCCATCGCCGTTCGGTCTCTTCCCGCGGCAGCTCGATCACCTTCGCACGCCCCACGTCCGCGCACAGCGTCTTTCCCGCATCCACCCACACCCGGCTCCATACGATCTCGCCCGGCTTGCTCACGCCCGTCACCGTTCCTCCTCCCAGCCGGAAATACATCGGCGGCTGCCGTTGGCTCACCGTGCCCGCGTACCCATCGATGAAGTGCTGCGGAGGCGCGGCCCCGGAAATCTCGAACACCCACACAAACTCATCGCCGTACTGTTCCCCATACCGGACGTCGTGCAGCGTGTTCTCCGGATCGTAGCCCAGCTTCCGCCATAGCCTGTAAGTCAGCAGTCCGTCCAACCCAGCGCACTCATCCACTTCGTTGAAATGCGGCAGAGCCTCTCCGGCATACAGCTCTCGAGTTCCCGATGCGTCCATCACCGGCGGGCGATCCACGTTGTTTAGCAGCCCTTCCACCAGATCCGACGCCGGCGCCAGATCCTTCAAGCCCTGCTGATACTGGATCCCGATCGTCGCGCACCCGAAGTCATCGGCCAGTCGCAGCGCCGCCACGTACATCTTGCATTGCTCGTGAATCTGCCGGTCGGTCAGGTCCGTCTCTTCTTCGGTTCCTGTCTCGAAGCGCATGCCCTTGGCGTTCAGCCACGCACGCACCGCGCGAGCCTCGTCGTCGCCCACCTGCTGCATCGCCGCGTACAGCGCTGACTGCGACAAGCGCTCCTTGAACACTCCCGTCGGATGCAGCAATTCATCCGGGATAATCGCGTTGAACATCCCCATGCACCCCTCATCGAACACGCCCATGATCGCCTTATCGTTTCGTAGCTCTCGCGCCACCTCCGCGCCCAACGCCGCCGCATCCGCCGCCAGCTTCACTTCGCCGATCGGCTTCACATGCGATAAATCGTGCACCACGCTCCCGCCGTCAAGCCACCGCTTCAGATTGTCGAGGAAGAGCGCATCGCTGAAGTCCTCTGACCATAGCGTGTCGTACTGCACTCCTGCCTTCGTCAGCGATCCGTTCAGGTTCAGCATCCCTACCAGGCCTGGCCATTGCCCGCTCCAGTTGGCCACCGTCAGAATCGGCCCTTGATGCGTGTAGAGCCCATGCAGCAGGTGATGGCTGTACTGCCACACCGCCTCGACAACGATCAATGGCACGTCGCGCGGGATCGTCCGGAACACTTCCATCCCGCGCTTCTGGCTGTCGATGAAGCCATGCCCCTTTGCGGCATCGTATTCATGAGCGCGCTTCACAGTGTGGCCCAGCTTCTCGATCACAGCGGTTACGGCCCGCTCGGTCTGCTCCTGCGCTGGCCAGCACTTTTGATTCGCGGAAAGACGTAAGTCGCCATTGGCAACTAGATAGACGGTAGACGGCATACTTCGATCAAGGTACCAAATCGAAGGTGATCCGCGAGTTGGCCTCGGCGCGCCGGAACTCAGCGCTCTCAAGCGACAGAGCAATCGTCCGTTTGTATCCGAACAACACGCTCACCTTGAACTCAGTCCCATACGTCACCGGAAACCACACGTTCTCCGCCACCCGCGCATAGGTCACTGAAAAGCCCATCTGCCGGACGCTGGTGCCGAGGAAGGCTCGCACCGCCCACGGGATCACGTGCGCATACTCGGTGGTCATCCGCACCGGCTGGAACTCTTCCGCGTCCACCCACGCCTCGCCTCGCCATGCTTTCTCTTTGTCCGCCGGCTCGAACGCCACCTTGTACAAATGCCTCCCGAGATGCTCGCCTTCGCCCACCAGCCGAAACGTATAGCCGTCCGTGTCTTCCGCTCGAAGTGGAAACAGATTGTGCGGGATCCCGTCGCGCGACTTCTTGTTGTCCACCAGATCCTTCACCAGATTGTTGATCAGCGCGCCGTCGATGTCCCGGTCCTGGTACTTGAATCCCGGCTCGCTGTATGGATACATCTTTCCGCCCCGGCGGTACTCGCCCTCGAACGCGACCAGCGTTTTCCCGGTCCGTTCCGCGCCCGGCGCCACCACGTACTCCCGCTTCTCGCGCCGCGACAGCTCCCCGTTCGAACGAACAAGGTTCGCCCGCACCGTTTGCTGATACACCCAGCGCCCGCGCTCGCCTTCGGCCTTCGCTACGCTCTCCGCCATCCGTCGCATGATTGCGCCGGCGTCCTCGGCCGGCAGAACAGCCGCGCAAACCGCAAGTAACGCGAGTGCTCGCATCCTGATCCCTATTACGCGTCAGCCCTACCCGCGGTTGCTATACTTTTCCGCTATGGACGCAGGCCTGATCACAGGGCGCAACGGCCAGCCAACCTGCTGGTGGCACGCCGCCGCCGAGGACTATGAGCACTACCACGACCACGAGTGGGGCTGGCCGGTCGCCGAC